>NZ_JBFARL010000034.1:0-52528 GCF_040674655.1 Actinomadura sp. NPDC049753
CTTATCACTTGCTCGCTGTGTTGTCTCATTGTCCGAGTCGGCCTTACAGGCATGCCGAAGAGGCCCGCGAAAAGGACTTTCGCCGGCGGGAGAGAACACGGAGAGTGACGCCCGCTAAATGGAGCTCTCTTCCGGTTTATGCCGAATTACTTTGCCGCGCGGTCGATCGGGACGAGATCGGGCCAGGCCACTCGCCCCGCCACCTGGACCTTGCCGATCACTCTACGTGATCCGCAGTGCACCACGACCGGGTAGCTGCCGGGCGCCGCGTCGCGCCTCACGACGGTCGAGTGGTCCACAGCCCGCGCGGCGAACGCTTCGGAAGTGGCGGCCACCGTGCCCCTGCATCCCGGCACCGAAAGCCGGATCCGCTCACCGGGCCGCGCGGCGGGAGGCTCCACCGAGACGGGACCGTCCCCGCGCGCCGTCGCCTGCCCCCTCGCCGGAGCCAGCATGCCCGCCGCGACGAGCGCTGTTCCCAACACGGTGACGCTGAGCAGACGCAACGACGACTCCCTCGCTCGGGGGTGTGACGTCCGGCACTTTAGCCCCTTGGCCCCGTTTCGGGCACCGCTTCCCTTCGTCCGGCGGCCAGCCCGTCCCACGTGAGCGTCACCAGGCCGAGCCAGACCAGCAGGAACCCCGCCCACCGGCTCGGCGGCATCTCCTCGTGCTGCACGAAAAGGCCGATGGCGAACTGCAGCACCGGCGCCAGGTACTGCAGCATGCCGATGACGCTCAACGGCAGCCTCACGGCCGCCGCGTTGAAGAGCATCAGCGGCACGGCCGTCACGATCCCGGCCCCGGCCAGCAGCACCGCGTGCCCCGCCCCGTGATGTCCGAAGGTCGCCTCGCCCCTTCCCTCCAGCAGCAGCACGAACCCCAGCGCCGGCAGGAACGTCACCGCCGTCTCGACCGCCAGGCTCTCCGCCGAGGGCATGTCGGCGAACTTCTTCAGCAGCCCGTACACCGCGAACGCGGACGCCAGCACCAGCGCGATCCAGGGAGGCCGCCCGTAGCCGACGGTCAGCGCTACCACCGCGGCCAACCCCATCCCGACCGCCGCCCACTGCCACGGTCGCAGCCGCTCCCGGAAGATCACCACACCGAACAGCACGCTGATCAGCGGGTTGATGAAGTACCCGAGCGCGGACTCGATCGTGTGGCCGGTGTTGACGGCGTAGATGTACGTCCCCCAGTTGACGCTGATCACCAGAGCCGCCAGCGCCAGCAGCAGGCCCCGCCGCCATCCCAGCGTCCGCAGCCACCCCCGGCTCCGCCGCACGGCCAGCACCGCGACCACCGCGACCAGCGACCACATGATCCGGTGCGCGAGGATCTCGCCGGCCCCCGCCGGCTTCAGCAGCGGCCAGTAGAGCGGGAACAGCCCCCACAGCACGTACGCCGCGACCCCGCACACCACACCCCGCTTCACCAAGGCAACATATCAGCAGGTAATCAGCCAAAAGGGACACAGTCCTGACGAGGCGCAGCCCCCGTCGAGTAGCACTGGTCGCTCCAGCTCTCTGCAAAGCCCAGATTCGTCGCCCCCTCAGGCCATAGCATCGATGCTATGGCCTGAGGTGCTGTGGAGCTTGAGCCGGAGGTGCGGGAGTGGTTGGAACGTCTACCGACTGCGCAGTTCGCTACAGCGGCGTTCTACATCGACTTGCTCGCCGATGAGGGGGTGCTGCTCGGGGAGCCGTACACGCGGCAGCTCGATGGCAAGTTGAGGGAGTTGCGTTTTCACCTCGACGCACGGGCCGTACGTCTGACTTACTGGATCGCTTCTGGCAGACGAATCGTTCTGCTCACGGTCTTCCATAAAACACGCATGCGAGAAGATCGAGAGGTGGAACGCGCACGTAGGGCGCTGCGGCTGTGCGTAACCGAGGCGCACTCGGCGGACGCTGAGGAAGGTGAGGCCGATGGGTGATCGGGCAGACTGGAGTGAGCTGCGGGAGCGCCGCATGTCCGAACCGGGTGCTGCCGAGGCGTACGACGTGGCTCGCTTGGCCTATGAACTGGGGCGTAGTGTTCGGGCTCTCCGTGAGGAGCGCGGCTGGAGCCAGAGCGAACTGGCCAAGGGGGCGGGCATGACGCAGTCGGCCGTGGCCAGGTTCGAAGCCGGCGGCACCGTCCCGACACTGGCGGTCCTCGACCGCCTGGCCCGAGCTCTCGGTGTCGAACTCGTCGTGAAACTGCGGAGTCCTGCCGCGTAAGGCTGCGGCCATGCGCAGAGGCGGGTACCGCCAGCAGTACCTCCACAAGACCCGAACGGCTACTGCGGTACCGGCCTCTCCTGCCCCGCAGGCGCAGCCCCGCCGAGTAGCACCTGACCTGCACACACGCGCCTGGCTAGGGATTGCTCGCCGTCCTAGCCGAGGTGCGGTGTATCGCGAAGCTCGCGGTAGTGGCGCACCCTCATCTGCTGCGTGTGGTGCATGGGCAAGTCGTCCAGCTCGTCGGCCGGCACCCAGCGGACGTCTAGGGACTCGTCGCTGACGAGCAGCTCGCCGCCGAGTAGCCGGGCCTTGAAGCAGACGTTGAACTGTCGGCGTACCTCGCCGTCCGAGTACGCGATGATGTGCCGGGGATCGGTGTAAGTGCCGACCAAGCCCGTGATCTCGATGTCGTACCCGGTCTCTTCCTTGACTTCGCGGACCGCTGTGTCCGGGAGAGACTCGTCCAGATCCATCCCTCCGCCGGGCAGAGCCCAGAGCCCGGAGTCGGCTCGTCGCTGCATGAGTACTTCGCCGTGCTCATTGGTGACGACTGCGGAGGCAGCGACGACCATGGAGTTCGGGGATGGTGCGGAGGGATCGTCGTAGTACTCGGTACGCGCCACTGTTCGCTCCTTGATGGCCTGGTGGGAAAGCACCCACACCACCCTCCGACTCCCGGCGCAGATGCCAGACCGGCGCGGCGTAGGCGTAGGCGTAGGCGTAGGCGTTAAGCCTGCAACGCGGCGACGACTCTCGATGCCGTGCCTGTACTTCTCCTCGCCGCCGCGCTCGCTGACCGCTGGTGCGTCGGCGTCGCCTTCTCACGTAGGAGGTTGTTGAAGTCGGGTCACTGCTCGTGACCGAAGAAACTCGCGTTAACAAGGATCTCGATCCGTTTGCGGGCGTTGGTGAAAAGAGTCCGCCAGGCGATTAATTCGGGGTGGAGTCCCCGCCTGTGGCGGCCCTGTTCCAGGGATGGCCACAAACAGGCCATGTCCTCGCAAAGAGTGCGCGCGGCCTCGTAGGCGCTGACGGGGCTGGGGCCGGTCGATGGCACAAGCCCACCCGGAGGGCGACCGGAGGGAGTCGGCCGGCGTCGTGCGGTGGACGGGCCCAACCTCGCCGCCAGGCCACGCGAGGGGTCCCGCGACGGCTGCCCTGAACGCGCGGGCCGCGCTCGTATGTCGTTGACAAGGTGCCTATGCGCAGAGGCGGAACCGGACGGGACAGGCCGCATGCCCGAACGCAGGGGCGGACGGCCGTCGGCGGCGCGAAGCGGCGCCTTTGACCCTCCTCGACGCCGGGTGGTCCTGACTGGCTTGCCTTCCGTTCCTTGGCACGCTCGGTGAGCTCGCCTGCTGTGCCCAGAAGTGCTTCCGTGCATGAGACGCTCCGCCCCCTAACCTGCGCAACTGGCGCGGGCTGCGGGCTGGCGCGGTTGGAGGAGTGCGCGGTCAAGGAGGTGGCCTGGATCGGTCATATGAACGGGCGTGTCTGTTTGTCCTGAGTGATCTTGGGATAGGGAGGTCTCAGTAGCTTGCCAGCAAATGGCGGCGAGATCTCAGGGGTCTGCCGCCAGACCGCCCCCCGGGAGTATTCATGGCTGGACGTCGAGTTCTTCGCGTCACCACTTGGACCGCTGCCTTCTCCGGCCTGTTGCTCATGCCCGCCGCCGCCACCGCGGCAGCCCCGGAATGGGAAAAAGTGCCCACCCCGCCTCTCGACGGTCTCGGGGTGGTGACCGAGATAGCGGCGGCCGGGCCGCGGGCCGCGTGGGCGGCCGGGATCGAGGACGCGACGTCGAGTGGAAAACCCGTCATGCTGGCCTGGAACGGTCGGCAGTGGCGGCGCCAGGAGCTTCCGCCGGGCACGGGCCAGGTCGTCGACCTCGCCGCCGCCGGGCCGCGGAACGCCTGGGGCATCTACCTGAACGAGAACGGCTCGCCGGCACTGCATTGGAATGGCAGTGCTTGGCGCAGGGTCGGCTACCCGGCCGGGGTTCAGCCCACCATGCCGTCTCCGCTGCCCACGTACCTGCAGATCGTCTCGGCGGCGCCTAAGGGGCCGGCCTGGTCAATCGGGTACGACTCACAAGCGAAGAAGGCCGTCGCCCTGCGCTTCCAGAACGGACGATGGGTGCGCAAGAAGACTCCGGTGCCGATGGTCAGTGCCTCCACCGTCGCCGTCCGGTCAGCGAAGGACATCTGGATCGCTTGTACCTGCGACATCCCGGGGGCCGGTCCCACCGAGGCCATGCTGCATTGGAACGGCACCAAGTGGAGCACGATTCGGTACCCGTCCAAAGAGCAGACCTACATCGCGAAGATCGCGCCCGTCTCGTCCACGAGCGTCTGGGCCTACCGCGCCAGCACCAGCTACGCGACTCCCGAGCTCATGCACTGGGACGGGACGAGCTGGACGTCGACGACGATCCCCGCGACCCCGTACGCCTATCACTTCCCCACGCTCGCCGATGACGGCGACCAAGGCGCCTGGGTCACGGTGAGCACGGTCGACGACGACAAGAGCTACCTGCACTACAGCGGCGGCAGCTGGACCGCCGAGAGCGGCGAGGGCCGCCCCGGCACCGCCGTCTGGATCCGTGACCTCGCCCGTGTACCGGGAACGCGCTCGATCTGGTCGACCGGCCTGCCCAGCTCCCTCGCCGGCGCCCCCTTCATAGAGCGCCGGCACTGACCGTGCGGCCTCCATCCGGGGCATGGATCTCCGGCGATCGCTCCGGCAGAGTAGAATCCGCTTCGGTCGTTTAGATCTGAACCAGTTCATTGGCGATGGGCTGGCGCCTCTTCTCGCCTGTGACTCCAGCCCGCTGAGCAGCGGAGTGGGGCCACACTGCGTGCGACCAACCGCCGCGCGCGGGGGCGTCTAGCCCGCCCATGGATGGTGCCCCGAGCGTCGAGTGGCGTGTCGGCTTCGGTCCGTTGGGTGCGCGTTCAGGCAGTGAGAGCCATCTTTTCGCAGCAACGTGTGGGTTTCCTAGCCGTTCTGCTGGACTTTGTGTCGAAAATCCATCGAAACGGTTGCCCTGGCGACTAGGGCGCGGACGGTCATCTCCGGCAGTCGGCATGTACGGCTGCCCGTTCCGAGAACACGAAGAGAGAGGTGGCCGGTTGAAGATCGGCAAGGCATCGAGGCGGATCCTGTCGGCGGCGGTCGCGGGCGCGGCGATCGTTTGCGGGACGCTACTCACCACGGCGCCTGAGGCATCGGCCGTCACGTGGAAGTACACGATGCACACCGACGACGGCGACCCCGGCGCGGTCATCAAGTTCCAGCCGTCCGGCGACTACGTCCAGGTGTGCGACATCGAGGCCGACGGCAAGGGCGCCTTCGGGGTGGTCTACCTCAACGGTGACCCGTACTACAACCTCATTGCCGGCGGCAAGGGTAACTGCGCCACCACTAACGCCAACTACCACAATCTCCCGGAATACAAGACCATTGCCTTCAAGATCTGCCTGAGCGGTTACTCGACCACGAGCGGTCTCAAGTACTGCGACTCGGCTGCCTGGTACAACGGATGATTTCGCTTACTTGAAATCCGTCTGATCGAGGCCGCGCCCTCCCGGACCCTGGGGCCCCCGCCCCCTGTACCAAAGTCGCGGGGGCCCCAGTTCTCTAAGCCCCAGGGAGCGCCTCCAGGCCGAGCTTGTGCCCTGGGGCTACGGGCCCGCGCACGTGTCGGGTGTCCTTCCGGTCGTGAACTGCGTGATCAGCGGCTGGGAGGACTGCCGGTTGCGGTTGGGGTGAGGCCGGGTGCCATGCTCGTCACTGGCGGCAGAGAACGTGCGTAGGGAGGGCAGGACGATGCCACGCTCGGTCACTTCTACCGGATGCTCCTTTCCAGGGGCTGGAACGAGGCGCGCGTCGCGTCAGTCGTCCTTGCACAAGGTCCCGGCCTGGGCCGTCACATGAGTTCGGGGAAGGTGCTCTACGCGATCGTGTGCGGGGCTGGTGCGGCGTCCGATCTGGAGGCTTTCGTGCGGCTGGCCCAGGGCGCGGGCTGGCATGTCCGGGTGATCGCGACCCCCATGGGAGCCAAATTCCTCGACATGGAGCGGCTCGCGGCCCTGACCGGCGGCCCGGTGCGGACCGACTTCCGGGAGCCGCACGAGACGTCGAACGGCCTGCCGCCGGCCGACGCCGTGGTGGTGGCTCCGGCCACGTTCAACACGATCAACAAATGGGCTCTGGGCATCACGGACACCGTCGCCGTCGGCATGCTCTGCGAACACCTCGGCATGGGCGTGCCGACGCTGGCGGTGCCGCAGGTCAATGCGGAGCTGGCCGCCCATGTGGCGTTCGCCCGGAACCTGGACGCCCTCCGCTCGATGGGCGCCCATGTCCTGTTCGACCCCGCCGCCCCTCCGGACGCGCGCATGCCAAGCTGGCAGGACATCCTCACCGAGTTGGGCAGCATGCTGGAGGGCTGACGTCCCGACCCATGGAGGTGCAGTGACGGACGGCTCGGTCGTCTGGGCGAGGCTTTCCGACTCGGAGCATTTCCGGGTCTGGGACGATTTCGTGGCGTTGGCTTCCTTCCGCATCGTCCATCCCGACGGGTGGCCGGGCATTCTGGAGCCCTCTCCGTCGGTGACCTGGGACCTCGCTCGGGAGCGCCCCGCTCCTACGGACATGAGCTGGCACTGCGCCGTAGAGCCTGACGACCTCAACGTGCTGTTCCACGATGCGTTCAAGGCCTGCGTCGATCGGGACGAGTGGCTCTATGTCCTGGACTGGCGGCATCCCGGCTACCGGTTCTGGCCGCATCGCCTGACCGAGCCGGAGAACGAGGCGTCCTGGGTCGTCCCCGTCTTTCCCGACGGGGACTACTACATCTTCCTGTCGCAGGATCTCTCGTTCTGGACGTTCGGGCACCCGTGGGAAGCCAGCCTCTGCGTTCACGGCGACCGGCTCTTGGAGGCTGTCGAAACGCGGAACAGCGGCACGCTGAGCCGAGTTCTCCGCCGAAACGGCCGTGAGCCCCGGGAAGCATGAGGCGCAGCCGGGGGACGGAGCGTCCTGACCATGGGTGCGCGTGCCTCGGCTCGGCGAGGTCGGTCAGCGCAGTTGCTTGAAGAGGGCTGCGCCTTTGCCCCAGAGGGTGAGGTCGCTCAGAGGGCATTCCGGGAGATCGCCTCGAAGATGCGGGTGAGGAACTCGGCCATCCCGCAGGTGTAGCGGGCGTAGCGGATCTCGCCGCGGTTGAACGCCAGGGTCGGCCATTCGGCGGGGTCCTCCGCGGCGGCGTCCCAGCAGATGATGTCGGCGTTGGAGGTCGCGGCCCAGGCGATCAGGCGGGAGGAGGCCGCCTGGTCTGTGGCTTGACCGAACAGCGAGGCTCTCAGCGGCCGGCGGGGCCTGGCCAGTGGCTGCTTCGGCCAGCCGGGCGCCTGGACGGGCAGGATGGGCGCATGGAGTTGACGCCGGGGTTGCGGGCCGAGGTCGAGATCGTTGTCGCGGAGGCGGACACGGCCGTCCAGGTGGGGAGCGGGGACGTGCCCGTGCTGGCGACGCCGAGGCTGCTCGCGCTCGCCGAGGCCGCCACGGTGAAGGCGGTCGGGTCTCGCCTCGGGGACGGCGAGACCTCGGTCGGGACGCGGGTCGAGGTGCGTCATCGCGTCGCCACGCCCGCCGGTGGACGGGTGACCGTCACGGCGGAGTTGCGAGAAGTGGACGGGAGGCGCCTGGCCTTCGACTTCGAGGCCGTCGACGATCAGGGCGCGGTCGTCGGCGACGGCCGCGTCGAGCGGGCCGTCGTCGCGAGGGAGAGCTTCCTTTCGCGGCTCTCCCGGTGAGGTCAGTACGGCAGGAGGCGGCCCGAAGGGGTCCGCAGGTCGGTCGGGCTCGGTTGACGTGGGGGCCTGGGGCGCTTGACGAGCTGCTGCCGTGCCATGGTGATCATCTCCCCCCGCCGGGCTGCCTTTAAAACCCGGGGATCGGGCCGTTGCCTCGTATGACGCGGCCGGGCCGGTCGAGGTTCGCCGAGCTTATGCCACCTGAACTGCAGGTTCGACCGGTTTTTGGGGCGTTGTGATCGACGGTTCGCGTCCGGAGGAACGCGGAGCGTGGGCGGAATCAGGAGACGATGTCGCGTGTCCGGAAGCGGCGGAAGGCCAGCGCGAACAGGACGGCGGCGTAGGAGAGGGAGAGGGCGGCGCCCTTGGCCATGCCCGCCCACTGGATCTCGGGCTGCAGCGCGTCCATCCAGGAGTACATCCAGTGCGTCGGGAGGAAGTCGCGCCAGGAGCCGAGCGCGGTGACGGCGTCCAGGATGTTGCTGACGATGACGAGCCCGACCGCGCCGCCGACCGCGCCGAGAGGGGAGTCGGTCGTCACGGAGAGCAGGAACGCCAGGGCGGCGACGACGAGCTGCGCCACGAGGGAGTAGCCGATGATGATCGCCATGCGGCCGAGCGCGGTGCTCACCGGGACGGTGCCGCCGGTCGGGAGTTCGACGTCGCCCCAGCCGAATCCGGCCGTCCCCGCGACCAGCGACATCAGCGGCAGGCTGACGACCGCGACGACCGCGTAGGAGAGGGCGACGATCAGTTTCTGGCGCAGCAGCCGGGCGCGGGGCACGGGCGCGGCGAGCAGGTAGCGCAGGGACGACCAGCCCGCCTCGCTCGCCACCGTGTCGCCGCAGAACAGGGCGACCGCGACCACCAGCAGGAAACCGGTGGAGACGAACAGGGCGAAGAGGGCGAAGTTCAGCGCGGACGACGTGGCGACGTCGACCAGGCTGGGGACGCCGTCCGGCCCCGGATCCCCGCCGATCTTGAACGCGGCGACCAGCACCCACGGCAGCACGAGCAGGAACGCGAAGGCGACCAGCGTGCGGCGGCGCCGGAACTGGCGGACGGCCTCGACCCGCAGCGGAAGGGTGCGCCGGACGTGGTAGGCGGTCATGAACCCTCCCCGATGATCTCCAGGAACGCGTCCTCCAGGCGGCGGCCGGATCCGGTGATCTCGGCGACCGGGCCGGCGGCGACGCGGCGGCCGCCCGCCATGACGACGGCGTGCGTGCAGGTCTGCTCGACCTCGGCGAGCAGGTGGCTGGAGACGATGACCGTCCGCCCGGCCGCCGCGTACCGGACGAGCACCTCCCGCATCTCGCGGATCTGGGGCGGGTCGAGGCCGTTGGTGGGCTCGTCCAGGACGAGGAGGTCCGGCAGGCCGAGCATGGCCTGCGCTATGGCGAGACGCTGCCGCATCCCCTGCGAGTACGTGCGGACGGCCCGGTCGAGCGCCGAACCCAGGTTGGCTATCTGCAACGCCTCGTCCAGGTGGGCTTCGTCCAAGGGACGCCCGGTGGCGCGCCAGTAGAGGTCCAGGTTGTCGCGACCGGAGAGGTGGGGCAGGAACCCAGGCCCCTCCACGAAGGAACCGAGGCGGGACAGCACAGGGGCGCCCGGGTACACGCGGTGCCCGAAGATGCGGATCGAGCCCGAGTCCGGGTGGATGAGCCCCATCAGCATGCGCAGTGTCGTCGTCTTTCCTGCGCCGTTCGGCCCCAGGAGTCCGAGCACCTGACCCTTCTCCACCCGGAACGACAGGTCGGAGACGGCGAGGTGCCCGTTCTTGTACGCCTTCGTTAGCCCCGTTATCTCCAGGGGCACGTCGCTGTCCGTTTCGGCGTCGCGCCTACGGCGTCCTGGGAGAAGTATGGCGAGCGCCAGAGCGACGGCGGCGACAGGCAGAGCCCACACCCAGACGGGCAGAGGCGCCGGCGCGGCCTTCAACGACGGGACGGACGGGACGGTCAGTGGCGACACCACCTGCACCTTGTACGACGACGGCTTCGCGGGCGTCGCGAACCCCATGTCGGTGGTGGCGACGACCAGGCGGAGCCGGTGCCCGCGGTCGAAGCGGTAGTCCATCGCCGGGAGCGTCACCGTGACCTCGCCGCCGGACACCCGGAACGGCGCCGCCAGCCGCCGCGCCGGAGCGGCCGCACCGCCCGGCGAGACGTCGTAGAGCTTCGCGAACAGCGGGCCGTCCCCGGTGACCTTCAGGCGTACGGTCGCGGCACCCGTCAGCCACAGCGGGCGGTCCAGCGGGCGCGTCTCGAAGGTGGCGGTCTGTCCGGGCATGTCCGAAGGCAGTTGCCCGCCCAGCGAGCCTCCCAGCGACCCGCCCAGGGATCCGAGCGCTCCCAGCCCCGGCACGGCGGAGATCGACGCGGGCGACCCGCCCGCCGGATTGAAGATCGTCTGCTCGGCCCCGGCCAGCGGCAGGCGCGACGCGTCACCCGAAAGCCCCGGATACCGCCGCGTCGACGCCTCGTCGACGACGACCGCCTGGGTGGAGGAGTCGAGCCCCCCTGCCCGCGTCACCGTGAAACCGTCCGGGGAGGGCGCGGACGACCGCATGAGCCGGGCGTCGAAGAAGTCGCGCACGAGCCCCTCGACCCGCGCGGTCTCCGGGTCGCCGCCGTCGTGCCCGCCCTGGAACCACACCACCGACACCGGCGCGCCGTTCCGCGCGATCGCCTGCGCGTTGGCGTCGGCCTGGTCGAGCGGGAACAGCGAGTCGGACTGCCCCTGGACGAGCAGCGTCGGCACCCGGATCCGGTCGGCGACGGATGCGGGGCTCGACCGGTGCAGCATCGCGATCGCCGACTCGGTGGGGCGGCCCTTCTCCGCCACCTCCTGGTACATGTCGCACACGGACGGCAGGAAACGCCCGCACGCCGTCCGGTCCGCGCTGCCCGTGAAGAACAGCCCCGCCCACAGCTTCTTGAAGACGCCGTCCGTCGGCCCGGCGCCAGAGGCGGCGTCGGGGAAGAGCGCGCCGGGGAGGCTGTTCCAGGTGATCTGCGGTGCGATGGCGTCCACCCGCCGGTCGTACGCGGCGGTCATCAGCGCGATCGCGCCGCCGTAGGACTGGCCCGCCATCCCGACGCGCGGGTCGCCGGGGCCGTCGAGCCGGACCTCCGGCCGCCGGGCCAGCCAGTCGATCAGCTGCCGGGCGTCCTTCACCTCGTAGTCGGGCGAGTTGAGGGCGATCTCGCCGGTCGAGCGCCCGAACCCGCGCGCCGACCAGGCCAGCACCGCGTACCCGGCGCGGGCGAGTTCGCGCGCCTCGCCCGCGACGTCCCGCTTGCTGCCGCCGAAGCCGTGGCCCAGCAGGACCGCCGGGCCCTTGGCCCGTCCGACCGGCTTGTAGAACGTCGTGTCGAGGGTGACGCGCTGGTCGTCCTTCGGCCCGTCGACGACGGTGACGCGCTGCTCGGACGTCCGGACGCGGGCCTCGCCGCCGGCCGCCGCGCCCCAGGCCGCGGCCCCGCCGGCGAGCGCCACGGCGACCGCCGCCGACGCCCAGCGCGCGGACCGTCCCGTCCTGTCCCACCGCGCCCTGAAAGCGCCCGCCCGCCCCATGAGCAGAACCCTATGCGCGCCTCGCGCCCGCCCGCTCCGCCCTGAAGCCGATCCCGCCTGCTCCCGCCGGGGTACGCGGCCCCGGGGCGCTACGTCTCGCGATGGACGGACGGGGCGAGGGCCGCGGTGAACATGGCGGTGAGGCGGTCGGTGAGGTCGGCGGGGTCGGCGGCGCGCAGGTCGCCGAGGCCGACCATGCGCCGCACCGGCCCGCCGCCCATGATGATCGTGGACGCGAGCAGCGCCCGGGCCCGCGCGTCGGGCCCCTGGAGCTGCGCCACCATCGGCTCGACGATCACGTCCTCCAGGTAGCGGAGCAGGATCTCCTTGACCTCGGGGTGGCCCGCCGACCGGTCCAGCATCCGGGACATGGCGGTGACCGAGCGCTGGTCGACCTGCCGGACGAAGTGCTCGGCGAGCCGGCGCGGCAGCCCCCCGGGGTCGCCCGCGATGACGCCGCGGATCATCGACTCCCCGGCCAGCACCTCGCCGAACAGCGCCGCCTTGGAGCCGAAGTACCGGTGGACCAGCGCCGTGTTCGCCTCGGCGCGCCCGGCGATCATGCGGACGGTGACGCCGTCGTAGCCGTGCTCGCCGAACAGGTCGCGGGCGGCGTCCAGGATGCGGCGCCGGGTGGCCTCCCGGTCGCGCTTGCGCCGCCGCGCCGCCGCGCCCCCGGGCTGTCCCCCGACCTGTTCCCCGACCTGCATTCCGCCAGCCCCCGCTCGCCGTTACAGTCGGTGTCCATTATGGACTGAGTTGCAAGTAAACGTGCGTCTACATAAGATACATGCAAAACACAGGTAATTCATCTGAGTTGTGGGGGCAATGTGGCTCAGGCGAGCGTGGCGTCGCACGGCCCGGCGGCGCCAGAGCAAGCGAGACCGCACTACACGCACCGACAGATCCTGGAGATCCTCGCCGGTCTGATGATGGCGATGCTGACGTCGATGATCTCGACGTCGGTGGTCGCCACGGCGCTGCCGACGATCGTCGGCGACCTCGGCGGCCAGGACAAGCTGTCCTGGGTCGCGAGCGCGTCGCTGCTGACCATGACCGCGTCCACGCCCCTGTGGGGCAAGCTGTCGGACATCGCCGGCCGCAAGCTCATGTTCCAGACCGCTCTGATCATCTTCGTGGCCGCCTCGGTGGGCGCGGGGCTGTCGCAGAACATCGGCCAGCTCATCGCCGCCCGCGCGTTCCAGGGCCTCGGCGTCGGCGGCCTGTCGGCGCTGGCCCAGGTCATCCTCGGGGACGTCGTCGAGCCCCGGCAGCGCGGCCGCTACGCCGGGTTCATGGGGGCGGTGTTCGGCGTCTCGACCGTCGCGGGGCCGCTGCTCGGCGGGTTCATCGTCGACGCCGACAGCCTCGGCTGGCGCTGGTGCTTCTACGTGTGCGTGCCGCTCGCCATCGTCGCGTTCCTCGTCATCCAGAAGGTGCTCAAGCTGCCGAAGGTGCGGCGCGACACCCGCATCGACGTGTTCGGGGCGTTCACCATCACCGGCAGCGCCGCCGTGCTGATGCTGGTGCTGTCCATGGGCGGGATCGAGTTCGAGTGGAACTCCCAGTGGACCTACGCCCTGCTCGGCGTCGCCGCCCTGCTGCTCGTCCTGGCGGTCGTCGCCGAGCGCGTCGCGCGCGACCCGATCCTGCCGCCCCGGCTGTTCCGCAACCCCACCTTCCTGCTGACCTCGTTCGTCTCCGTCTGCGTCGGCATGGCGATGTTCGGCGTGATGATCTACATGCCGCAGTACCTGCAGATCGTCAAGGGGATGAGCCCCACGACGTCCGGCCTGATGACGCTGCCGCTGGTCGTCGGGATGCTGATCACCTCCACCGGCTCCGGCCAGGTCGTCACCCGGACGGGCCGCTACAAGATCTTCCCGGTGGTCGGGCTGCTGTGCGTCGCCGGCGGGCTGTACCTGCTGTCGCTGCTGCACACCGACTCGCCCAAGGTCATCGTCGGCGCCGACCTCGCCGTCCTCGGCGTCGGAATGGGCCTCAGCCTGCAGATCCTCATCCTGGCCGCGCAGAACGCCGCCGCGCCCGCCGACCTCGCCTCGACGACGTCCGGCGTCTCGTTCTTCCGCAACCTCGGCGGCGCGATGGGCGTGGCCGCGTTCGGCGCGATCCTCACCAACCGGGTCGCGGAAGAGATCACCAGCGGCTTCCGCGCGGCGGGCATCCCCGTGCCGGCCGGCGGCGGCGCGACCGACCTCGGCTCCCCGGAGGAGATCAGCAAGCTTGATCCGCAGATCAGGGGCATCATCCAGGACGCCTTCACCGACTCGCTGCAGAGCGTCTTCCTCGTCGGCATCCCCATCGCCCTGGTGGGGTTCCTCGCGATGCTCGCGCTGAAGGAGCTCCCGCTGCGCGGCTCGGCGCACCGCGGCAAGGACGCGCCGCCCGAGGGGCCCGCGACCGACGCGCCCGCGACCGGCGTCCCCGCGGAGAGCGGCGTCGTGCGCCCGCCGTCCGCGGCGGTGCGGACGGGGGCGGTCGGCGCGGTCGGTGCCGGCAGGCACGCACGCGACGACGGCTACCCGGACGACGGCCGCTTCGCCACCGTCGCCGCGCCGCCGGCCCCGCCGGAGGCGCCCGCCCGCGCGGCGGAGACTCCGGCCGCCGCTGAGCTGGCGGCCCAGGCGAAGCTCCTCGCCCAGCAGATCGAGCAGGACGCCAACGGCGGCGGCGTCCCCGTGCGCGGCGTGGTGCGGACCCGCGACGGGGAGCCCGTCCCGTCCGCCGCCCTCACCCTCATCGGAGTCGACGGCCACCAGCTCGCCCGCGCGATCACGCGGGAGGATGGGCGGTACGCGCTGCCGACGCCGGGCCCCGGCAGCTACGTGCTGATCGCCGCCACCGGCGGGCACGAGCCGCAGGCCGCGACCCTCGTCGTCGGCGACCGGCCGGTCGAGTTCGACCTGCTGCTGGCAGGCAGCGGCGGCCTCGCCGGAACGGTCCGCAGCGCCGACGGCACCCCCATCGTGAACGCGATGGTCGTCGTCACCGACGTGCGCGGCGACGTCGTCGGCACCGGCCGCACCGACGCCGACGGCCGCTACACGTTCAAGGACCTCGTGGCCGGCGCCTACACGCTCGCCGTCAGCGCCGCCGCGCATCGCCCGGTCGCGATGCCGGTGGAGGTGACCGGCAACGGCCAGACGCGGCTGGACGTGGAGATGCCGCCCGGCGCCCGCATCCGCGGAACGGTCCGCAACGAGACGGGCGAGCCGGTCGGCGAGGCACGGGTCACGCTCGTCGACGCCGCCGGCAACGTCATCGCGATGGTCATCACCGGACCGGACGGCGAGTACGCCTTCACCGACCTCACGGGTGGCCAGTACACGGTGATCGCGTCCGGATATCCTCCGGTCGCGACCGGCCTGTCGCTTTCCGGCAGCGGGCTGGACGACCACGACCTCAAGCTCGGCTACCCCGACGAGTGACCGACACGAGCGAGCCGGGCCGCCCGCAGGCGGCGGCCACGAGACACGGAACCTGGAGTGCGGGTCGTTGATGGACGCTAACCGAGGTCTGCGCGGAACGGTGCGGACGAAGGACGGCTGGGCGGTGCGGCACGCCATCGTCACCGTCATGAACCTGGCGGGCGACCAGGTCGCGCGCGAGCAGACCGGGGAGGACGGCGTGCTCGCCGCCGGCCCGCTGCCCGCCGGCACCTACACGGTGATCGTGACGGCCATGGGCTTCCATCCGGCCGCCGCCACGATGATCGTGTCCAGCGCGGGCACCGCCGACATCGGGAGGGTCGTGCTCGGCCGGGCGGGCGGCGCCGAGCTCCCGCCGCCCGGCGTCTGGACGATCGACCCGGCGCACTCCAACATCGGCGCCGTCGCGCAGCACATCGGCCTGTCCAGCGTCCGCGGCCGGTTCGCCGCCTTCGAGGGGCGCGTCGAGATCACCGAGCCGGTGGAGAACTCCCGCGTGACCGCGCGCATCGAGGCGGCGTCCATCGAGACCGGCAACAAGATGCGCGACGACCACCTGCGCTCGGCCGACTTCCTGAACGCCGACGTCCACCCCGCCCTCACCTACGAGGGCCACGGCCTGACCAGCGTCGGACCCGACCGCTGGACGGTGCACGGCCACCTCACCCTGAACGGCATCACCCAGCCCGTCGACCTCGACATGACGTACCTCGGCACCGGCCCCGACCCGTGGGGCGGCACCCGGGCCGCCTTCCGCGCCACCGCCGAACTGCCCCGCCAGGACTTCGGCATCCGCTTCAACCAGATCGTGGAAGCGGGCATCTCCCTGGTAGGCGAGAGCCTGAAGGTCGAACTGGAGATCCAAGCCGTCCAGGGAGAAGAACTGCCGACGTAAAGAACGAGCTGCGCAACTACCTCAGCCATCGCCGCAACCCCGCGACAACCTCAATGGTTGCGATCGCGTCCGAAGGCAGATTCGAGCGAAGCGAGAATCTGATCGCGCAGCGAGCCGCAAGGCGAGTCGGAGCGATGCCAGCGATCGCCCGCTTTTTCGACGATGGAGGGCCGCAGGCCCGAAGGAGGAGAAAAAGCAATCAAGAACGCAGCTGGCGGACCAGGGCGTTGGCCGAGGGGCGGTCGGGGGAGCCGGTGACGACGACCTTTCCGTCGGTGATGGCCATGTCGACGCGCGGCAGCGTGACGAGGCGGTCGCGGACGACGAAGGCCAGGTCGCGGCCGACCGTCGCTCGGGTCAGCTCGGCGAACGCGCGGCGGTCGCCGGGGCGCAGCGTCACCGCCACGTCGTACCCGCCGGGCTTCACCCGCGACTTCTGCACGCGCAGGTCGGCGACCTTGTGGATCGCGATCCCCTGGGTGAGCCGGTAGCAGGTCACCCCGGTGGCGGCCTGCCCGGTGATGCCCTGCGTCCCGGCGGGGCACGGCCCCGGCAGTACCTGCGCGACGGGGTAGATGTGCAGCGGGGCGGCCAGCGTCACCGGGCGCGTCCGCATCGAGGACGCGATCATCCCGCCGGTCACCGCGACGGCCGCGATCAGCAGTCCCAGCGTGAGCACCATGACCAGCATCGCCGACCGGTGCTGGTCGGCGGCCCCCGCGGGCGTGGCCTCCCGGTACGGGCGGCCCTGCCGCCGCGCCGCCCGGCTCCGCTTCATCTCGGCGGCCTCCCGCTGCCGCTGCGCGGCCCGCGCCCGCCGCCTCTCGGCCTCCGTGCCCAGGGGGTGCGTGGCCGCGGGCAGAACGGCCGTCGTGGCCTGGGAGCGCCGGCCCTCGTCCCGGAGGCTCTCCTGCCCCAGCGCCTCAGCGGGGTCGCGGCCCGGCTCGAACCCGGTCTTCATGGGACGGGTGTCCGCGGTGGGCGAGGTCTCCTCGGGCGGGACGGGGGCGGGGGATTGTGGCGGCGTCGCCGGTTGGGGCTGCGTCGTCGGTTGAGGCTGTGTCGTCTCGGCGGCGTCTTCGGGGAGGATCGGTGCGGGCGGGGGCGGCCACTTCAGGCTCGGGTCCGGAGCCGCCGGTTCGGGGGACGGAGCGGGGGGCGCCGGTTCGGGGGACGGGGCGGGAGGCGCCGGGACGGGCGCGGGCTCCTCGTCCCGCTGACGACCCTTGTTCAGGCGCGGTATGACCCGCATCGTCACCTCCCGGTTCATGATCTCCTCAGTCTGTCAGGCGAGGACGCCGCCGCGCACGGCGTCCCGCCCGGAAGACCGCCGCGGATCGCCGGCCGACCGGCACGTGGGAGACCGTGCCCCGTTCGCGGGGTTTCAAAGCGCGAAAAGGCCCGGCCCCGGTGAAGCGGGGCCGGGCCTGCGGAGACGCCGTCTAGTCGATGCGCCAGGTGTCGCCGCTGCCGAGCAGGGCCGCGAGGTCGCCCTCGCCCTGCGCCTGGACGGCCTCGTCGAGCTGGGCCCGCATCAGCTCGTCGTAGGACGGGCGGTCGACGTCACGGAAGATGCCGATCGGGGTGTGCTCGAACGCCGGCTGGTCCAGCCGCGACAGCGCGAACGCCTGCGACGGGTCCGGGTTGTGGGCGTCGTGCACGGCGATCTCGGACGGGTCCACGTCCGCGACCTTCACGACCTCGAACGACCCGGACGGGGTGCGGCGCAGCGCCTTGGAGCGGTCCGCCCCGAACACGATGGGCTCGCCGTGCTCCAGCCGGACGGTGACGTCGTCGCGCACGTCCGCGTCCTTCAGCGGGTCGAACGCGCCGTCGTTGAAGATGTTGCAGTTCTGGTAGATCTCGACGAGCGCGGTGCCGCGGTGCTGCGCGGCGGCCCGCAGGACCGACTGCAGGTGCTTGCGGTCGGAGTCGATGGTGCGGGCGACGAACGTGCCCTCCGCGCCGATCGCGAGCGACAGCGGGTTGAAGGGGGCGTCGAGCGAGCCCATCGGCGTCGACTTGGTGATCTTGCCGATCTCCGAGGTCGGCGAGTACTGGCCCTTCGTCAGCCCGTAGATCCGGTTGTTGAACAGCAGGATCTTGAGGTTGACGTTGCGGCGCAGCGCGTGGATCAGGTGGTTGCCGCCGATGGACAGGGAGTCGCCGTCCCCGGTCACCACCCACACCGACAGGTCGGGACGGGACGTGGCGAGGCCCGTCGCGATCGCGGGCGCGCGGCCGTGGATCGAGTGGAACCCGTAGGTGTTCATGTAGTACGGGAACCGCGACGAGCAGCCGATGCCGGAGATGAACGTGATGTTCTCGCGGCGCAGCCCGAGCTCGGGAAGGAACGACTGGACGGCCGCGAGGATCGCGTAGTCACCGCACCCGGGGCACCAGCGCACCTCCTGGTCGGTCTTGAAGTCCTTCATCGTCTGCTTCCCGTCCGCCTTCGGGACGAGGGAGAGCAGGCCGCGGCCGTTCGCCGGTCCGTTGCCGTTGCCGTTGGCGGAACCGTTGCCGTTGGCGGGGGCGGTGCCGTGGGCTCCGTTGTCACTCACTGTCGATCACATCCTGGATGACGCCCTGGAGCTCCTCGGCCTTGAAGGGCAGGCCGCGGACCTGGTTGTAGCCGATCACGTCGATGAGCAGCCGGCCGCGCAGCAGCAGCCCGAGCTGGCCGAGGTTGATCTCAGGCACGATCACCTTGTCGTAGGAGCGCAGCACCTCGGGCAGGTTCGCGGGGAACGGGTTGAGGTGGCGCAGGTGGGCCTGCGCGATGGTGCGCCCGGACGCCCGCACGCGCCGCACGGCGGCGGAGATGGCCCCGTACGTCCCGCCCCAGCCCATCACCAGGACGCGGGCCGCGCCGGACGGGTCGTCCACGGCGAGCGGCTCGATGTCCCCGGCGATCCCGTCGATCTTGGCCTGGCGGAGCCGGACCATGCGGTCGTGGTTGGCCGGGTCGTAGGAGATGTTGCCGGTGACGTCGGCCTTCTCCAGGCCGCCGATCCGGTGCTCCAGCCCGGCCGTGCCCGGGACCGCCCACGGGCGGGCGAGGGTGTCCGGGTCGCGCTCGAACGGCTGGAACCCCTCCTGCGACGGCTCGGCGAAGTTCGGCTCGATCTTCGGCAGCGTCGCCACGTCCGGCAGCCGCCACGGCTCGGAGCCGTTGGCGAGGTAGCCGTCCGACAGCAGGATCACCGGCGTGCGGTACTTCACCGCGATCCGCGCCGCCTCGATGGTCGCGTCGAAGCAGTCCGACGGGGACTGCGGCGCGATCACCGGGACGGGCGCCTCGCCGTTGCGGCCGTACATGGCCTGCAGCAGGTCGGCCTGCTCGGTCTTGGTCGGCAGCCCGGTGGACGGGCCGGCCCGCTGCACGTCGATGACCAGCAGCGGGAGCTCGGTCGCGACGCCGAGGCCGATCGTCTCGCTTTTGAGCGCGATGCCGGGCCCCGAGGTGGTGGTGACGCCGAGCGACCCGCCGAACGAGGCGCCGAGCGCCGCGCCGACCGCGGCGATCTCGTCCTCGGCCTGGAAGGTGCGGACGCCGAACCGCTTGTGCTTGGAGATCTCGTGCAGGATGTCGGACGCCGGCGTGATCGGGTAGGAGCCGAGGAAGATCGGCAGCCCGCTCTGCACGCCCGCCGCGATCAGCCCGTACGCCAGCGCGAGGTTCCCGGTGATGTTGCGGTAGAGCCCCGGCTCGTGCTCGGCCGGCTTGATCTCGTACTGCACCGAGAACGCCTCGGTCGTCTCGCCGTAGGACCAGCCCGCCTGGAAGGCCGCGATGTTGGCCTTCATGATCTCGGGCTTGCTGGCGAACTTGCGCTCCAGGAAGGCCAGCGTCCCCTCGGTGGGACGGTGGTACAGCCACGACAGGAGGCCGAGCGCGAACATGTTCTTCGCGCGCTCGGCGTCCTTCTTGGAGATGTCGAAGTCTTCGAGCGCCTTCACGGTCATCGAGGTCAGCGGCAGCGCGTGGACCCGGTACTCCGACAGCGAGCCGTCCTCGACGGGGCTGGCCGCGTAACCGACCTTGGCGAGGTTGCGCTTGCTGAACTCGTCGGTGTTGACGATGAGGTCGGCGCCGTGCGGAAGATCCCCGACGTTCGCCTTGAGGGCGGCGGGGTTCATCGCGACCAGGACGTTGGGCGCGTCGCCCGGGGTCAGGATGTCGTGGTCGGCGAAGTGCAACTGGAAACTGGACACGCCGGGGAGGGTCCCGGCGGGGGCGCGGATTTCGGCCGGGAAGTTCGGCAACGTGGAAAGGTCGTTGCCGAACGCCGCGGTCTCCTGGGTGAAGCGGTCGCCGGTCAGCTGCATGCCGTCGCCGGAGTCTCCGGCGAAGCGAATGATGACGCGGTCGAGCTGCTGGACCTGTTTGGTCACAGAGGAAGACCTCCTCGACGCGCAGCATCCGTCCTGGGGGAGGCACCCAGGATCGTGATGCTACTAAGGCTTACCTTCATGGTATGTCCGGGACGGGATGGGTTGGCGGGGACGGGCCGCACACTGGGATGACCGCCCGGGGAAGGCGCGCGTTCCTCGTCCGGTGCCGGTGGCCGCGCGTCATGGAGGCGAGCGACGGGCGGCGAACGCTCCGCAGGTCCTATCGGGCGATACGACCTGGACGGGTCCCCGGGTTCATCCCGAACACAGGCAGCTGCGCTGGCGGCACAGGTCGACGTGCAGACGCCGGACCAGCAGCCGCGCGGGACTCGTCGAGGAGCGTCCGCTCCCCAGAGGCGTGGAGTTCACGACCCGAAGTGTAGACATCCGGAATCCCGTTCGACCGCACCGCCCCTGGACGTGGGGCTCATGGTGTCCCTGGTGTCTGAGATGTGGCGATTTCCGGTCGCTCCGAGCGCTTGACCGACGGTTCGGCCGACACCGTCGGGCCCGGCGTGCCCGCGGCCGCCTTCACCACCGCCTTGCGCTCGCGGTCGACGCGTGCGAGGAGTTTCGGCACGTCGGCGACGTCGACGGCCTCGCCGACGACGCGCGCCTTCGCCTCGTAGGGGTAGGAGCCGGGGTTGTCGAGGGCGGCGCGCATCCAGTGCCGCCACAGTTTGCTTGTCACGGTGCAACGCAGGACGAGCGACCGGTTGGCCGGGACCGGTCCCGACCCCGAGCACGTCCCGAGCGGCTCGCCCTTGGAAGAGAGCGCCGCACGCAGCACCGCGCGCGCGCCGTCCGGCACCGTCGCGGGCTCGGTGAGCGTGGCGGGCATGCTCACCGTGCAGCCGCTGGTGTTCTGGTCGCAGTTCCTGAACGCCAGCGTCCCCGGCGTGAAGCGCAGGCCGGGATCGAACGCGCCCCCGAGCCGGGCCACCCGCGGACGCAGTTCGGCGAACAGCGTCTCCGGGGCCGCCACGGGCGCGACGGTGAAGCGCTGCGCCACCTGCCCGGCCGGGCGCACCGCCAGCAGCCGGTACGGGGCCTGCGCCGTGAGCACGTACTCCGCGCCGGACGCCTTGACCTTGAAGGCGCGGACGCCGTCCACGTTCTCCGTGGGCGGTTTCGCCGGGGCCTTCACCAGCGACCTGGCGATCGCCTTGGGCCCGAGAACGTCCGGGACGTCGAACCCCGGCACCGACGCGGGCGCCTTGGACCAGCGTCCCGCGTAGTACTCCGGGTGCGCGACGCCGCTCGCGTACGTCTGCCAGAACGCCGTCCCGGCCCTGAGGTAGGTGTCGCCGCCGATCGCGACGACCTCCGCCGTCAGCACGCCCGCGGTGAGCGTGCCGCTCGCCGCCCCCGCCGGTGTCACGCGCAGCCGCGCCTGGACGGGTCGGCCGTTGATCGTCAGGGTGCCGTCGTAGCGCAGGCCCGTCCCGGAGGTGAGGGCCTGGCCCGCCGCGACCGTCCACGCCGGAGGAGGAGCCGGCGCGGTCGCCTTCGGCTTCTTCTTCGGGGCCTCCTCGCCCCCGGTGAGCGCGACGGCCGCCACCGCTCCGGCCACCACGACGGCGGCCGCGGCCCCGGCGACGACCACCGCGCGCCGCCCCCGAGGCTTGCGCTGCCGCCCCGGCGGGACGGGACCGCTCTGCGAGAAGGCCGCGCCCGGCTCGCCCGGGAAGCCCGCGTCAGGCGGGAGGCCGGCGCCGGGCGGAGCGGCGGAGGGCGGGCCCGGGGGGACGAAGGAGGGCGTGCCGCGCGGATCGGTGGGGGTGGCGCCCGGATCCGAACCGGGGGAGCCCGCGTGAGCCGCGTCCGGACCGGGGGGAGTGGCCGCGCCGGGTGGGGCCTGGCCGCCGGCGACGCGGACGTCCCCGGGGTGGGGGCCCTCCTGGACGGGGGCGCCCTGGTGCGGGCCGCCGTCCGGGCGGGAGACGTCGCCGGACTCGTCCGGGGACGGGGGTCGGGAAGAGGCCGTCGGCGACGGCTCGTCCTGTTCAGCGCTCACTCGGGGCTCACTCTGCTCACTTCCGGGGCCAGGTACCGGCCCGACCGTCAGACACAAAGCAAGGGATCTGGAGGCGTCCCCCGGTGGGCGCCGACGGGCTCCGAAACGTTCCGGGGGGAAGGGCGGCCGCCGGGCCCTGGAGGGGCCGTCCACAAAGAGCATAAGGGTGCCCGGCGGCGCGTCCTCCCGGAACGGGAGGAGCGCCGCCGGGCACCCTTGCCGGCGCGGATCAGCGCGCGAGGCGCCTCACCTGCGGCGTCATTCGCTGTCGAGGCCGTTCTGCAGAGCGGACACCTCGGCGGAGGTGGCGCCGATCACCTTGTACTCGGCGTGCTTGTAGAAGGTGCCGCCGGTCGCCTTCGCCCAGCTCGTCCACGAGCTGCTCACGACCCGGCAGCTCGCCCACTGGGCCAGGGAGCTGGAGATCGTGATGCGGGCGGTGCAGTTGCCGAGGTCGCGGCCGGTCAGCGTGCCGGCGGTGAGCCGGAACCGGACGTCGATCGTGACGGGCTTCTCCACGTCGTACGGCGGCCGGATCTTGGCCTCGACCGTGCAGCCGGAGTTGCCGTTGCAGCCGCCCTTCTTCCACTCGTCGACCGTCGGCTTCGACGAGGCGTTGAAGGCGTCCTTCAGCTCGCCCATGCTGGTGCGCATGTCCGAGATGAGGGACGAGGCGTCGCCGGAGTCCTTCGGGGTGACGTCCAGCGCGACCCGCGGCGTGGTCGCCTCGTAGCGGATCAGCTCGGCGTCGTCCTCGTCGGTGATGTAGAGCGTAGAGGAGAAGGTGCTGAACTTGAGCGCCTTCTTGCCCATCCACGTCGTCTCGATCGGCTTGACGCGCGACAGCCGGGCCGAGCGGATCTTGCTCGCCAGCGCCGTCGGCGACAGCTGCTCCTTGAAGTCGAGGTCGAGCTCGTCCGCGCTCAGCCGGCCCCACTGCTCACCCGAGGTGAGGTAGTAGGGGTCGTCGGTGGAGGAGATCTGCCGCGTCCAGTAGGACTTGTCGCCCTTCACGAACAGCTTGCCGTCGGCCGACAGCACGGTGACCTGGTCGCTGTTCCAGGTGACCGGGCCCATCGCGCGGCCGCCCTTGGTGACGTTCAGCTCGCCGCGCAGCGTCTCGCTGCCGCCGAACGTGCCCTTCAGCGAGACCGCGCGGGCGGCGTCCATGTTGGTCGCGGCCGCGGTCAGCTTCTCCTCGGGGGACTTGCCGCCGCCCTTGGCCACCACGAACACCACGACCGCGATGATCACAAGGAGCACGAGGCCGCCGCCGATGAGGCCGATCACCAGGCCGCCGCCACCGCCGCGCTTCGGCGGCGGCATCGGCGGGCCCATCGGGCCGCCGGGGGGCGGGGGGAAGAAGGGGGGCGGTGTTCCGGGGCCTCCGAAGCCGCCGGGCGGGGGAGGCCCGCCCGGGCCGCCGGGTCCGCCGGGACCGGGCCCGCCCGGGCCCGCTGGCGGCGGCGGAGGCGGCCAGGAGGCCCCACCCGGGGATTCCCAGCCCGGGGGAGGCGGGGGGTTGCTCATCCGGTCACGTCCTTCCAGGTCAAAACCGACCCATGCGAACCTAGTGTGCAGCAAGAGCATGACATTGTGATCCTCCCGGGTGGAGGTACCACGTCACACTCCTCGATGCTGCTTCGCGAGATACTGGATGTGACGCACGCGAGGAGGATCTGGTGCATAACTATTTCGACACATATGTCGTTCTGGTCGTCTTGCTCCTCGTGGGCGCCGGGATCGTCGGGGGATCTCTCGCGGCGAACCGGCTGCTGCGTCCCCATCGTCCCACGGTCGAGAAGCTGACGACGTACGAGTGCGGCGTCGACCCTGTCGGCGAGGGCTGGGCCCACTCCTACGTGCGCTATTACGTCTTCGCCTACCTCTACGTGGTGTTCGCGGTGGACGCGGTGTTCCTCTTCCCCTGGGCGACCGTCTTCTCGGCCCCCGGCTACGGCGCGACGACGCTCGCCGAGATGTTCGTCTTCCTGGCGTTCCTGGCCACGGGCCTCGCCTACGCGGGCAAGAAGGGCGTCCTGTCCTGGGTCTGACCCGTCCGGCGCTGTAACAATGGCGTTGTGGGCACCATCGATCTTCCCCCGCCGAGCGTCGGGCCGCTGTCGCGGGTCGCGCCCAAGCCGATCAGGTTCGTGCTCAACTGGGGCCGCCGCTACTCGCTGTGGGTCTTCAACTTCGGCCTGGCCTGCTGCGCCATCGAGTTCATCGCGACGTCGATGAGCAGGCACGACTTCATCCGGCTCGGCGTCATCCCGTTCGCGCCGGGCCCGCGGCAGGCCGACCTGATGGTCGTCTCCGGCACCGTCAGCGACAAGATGGCCCCCGCGGTCCGGCGCCTCTACGAGCAGATGCCCGAACCCAAGTACGTCATCTCCTTCGGCGCCTGCTCCAACTGCGGCGGCCCGTACTGGGACTCCTACTGCGTGACCAAGGGCGTCGACCAGATCATCCCGGTGGACGTCTACGTGCCCGGCTGCCCGCCCCGCCCGGAGGCGCTGCTGCAGGGCATCGTCCACCTCCAGGAAAAGATCGCGGGCGAGTCGCTGGGCGACCGCTACGGCGGGGAGGGCGGCGGCGGGGAGCCCGTCGCCCCGCCGCCCGCGCCGCGGCCGTTCCCAGCCACCGTCCTGCGCCGCCCGCTCCAGCCGCCGCCCCCGTCCGGCGAGCACGAGAGCTTCGAGCACTGGCACAGCCTTGAGGCCGACGGCCATGAGGCCGAGCCTCCGAAGGACGAGGCGGGGGAGATCCGGGCCGCGGAGAACGCGGCTCTGGAGGACGCGGCCGCGGACAACGAGACCGTGCCCGTCCAGCACCTCGGCGAAGCGGAGGTTCAGGCCGCGCACGAGGCGCCGCCCGTCAAGCCGACCGACACGACACAGCCCGTCCGGCATCTCACGGAACCCGCGGCCGCGGCGGAGCCGCCCGTCGATCCGGCCGACGTCACCCAGCCCGTTCTGCATCTCGGCGAGGCCGACGCTTCGGCCGCGCCCGAACCCGAGCCGGAGCCCGAGCCGGAGCCGGAGCCGGAGCCGGAGCAGACCACGCCTTCTGCCGGGCCGACGGACACAACGCCGCCCGTCCGGCCGGAGGACACAACGCAGCCCGTCCACATGGTCGAGGACCAGTACGTCACCGCGCCCGTCCCGGTGGTGGAGGACGACGACCAGGGCGCGGACCCGTCGCATGATCCGTCGATCATCCCCGGGCTGGTGGACGACGACCACGACGACCAGATCGGACGCGACCGATGAGCCCGCAGCCGCCGGGGCCGGAACTCGCCGACGCCTGGACGGAACGCTTCGGCGACGAGGTGACCACCGAGGAGACCTTCGGCGGGCTGGCCGTCGGGGTGTCGCCCGAGCTCTGGCTGGACGCGCTCACCTTCGCGCGCGACGACCTGTCCTGCGGATTCTTCGACTGGCTGACCGGCGTCGACGAGCTGGAGGACGGCTTCGCGGTGGTCGTCCACGTGTACTCCCTGGAGCGCCGCCACCACCTGCTGATCCGCACGCGCGTCACGAAGCGGGCGCCGGTGCTGGCGACGGCGACGGGCGTCTACCGGGGCGCCGGATGGCACGAGCGGGAGACGGCGGAGATGTTCGGCATCCTCTTCGAGGGCCACCCGAACCTCGTGCCTCTGCTGCTGCCCGACGGGTTCGAGGGCCACCCGCTGCGCAAGGACTTCGTGCTCGCCGCCCGCGTCGCCAAGCCGTGGCCGGGCGCCAAGGAGCCGGGCGAGTCGGGGCACGGGGCGCCGAGCCGCCGCCGCGTCCGCCCGCCCGGGGTCCCGGAGGGCTGGGGGCCCAATGCTTGAGGTCGTGGTCAAGCTCGTGCTGGTCGCGGGCGCGTTCGCGGTGCTCCCGCTGCTGGTGGGGCAGGCCGAGCACAAGGTGATGGCGCACATGCAGGGCCGTCTCGGCCCCATGTACGCGGGCGGTTTCCACGGCTGGGCGCAGCTCGTCGCCGACGGCGTCAAGTTCGCGCAGAAGGAGGACGTGGTCCCGCGCGACGCCGACCGTTGGGTGTTCAAGCTGGCGCCGGGCGTGGCGATCGTCCCGTACCTGCTGGTGCTGCTGGTGATCCCGGTCGGGCCCGGCGGGCAGGTCGCGCTGGACCTCGGCCCCGGGGTGTTCTTCGCGCTCGCCGTGATGGGCGTCGGCGTGATCGGCGCGATCATGGCGGGCTGGGCGAGCGCGAACAAGTACTCCCTGCTCGGCGGGATGCGGGTCGCGGCGCAGCTGATGTCCTACGAGCTGCCGATGGTGTTCGCGGCCTCGTCGGTGGCGATGGCGGCGGGGACGCTGTCGCTGCAGGGCGTGGTGGAGGAGTGGCGCTGGTGGTGGCTGCCGTGGCAGGCGGTCGGCGGCGTGGTCTTCTTCGTCGCGGGCCTGGCGGAGCTGCGGCGACCGCCGTTCGACATGCCGGTCGCCGACTCGGAGATCATCTTCGGTCCGTACACGGAGTACGGCGGGCTGCGCTTCGCGCTGTTCATCCTGGCCGAGTACGCCGGGATCGTCGTGCTGTGCGCGCTGACGACGGTGCTGTTCCTCGGCGGGTGGAAGGGCCCGTTCCTGAACACCGAGCTGGGCTGGCTCTGGACGCTGCTGAAGATCGCCGTGCTGGCGTTCTGCGTGATCTGGCTGCGGGTCAGCTACCCGCGCATGCGCGAGGACCAACTGCAGAAGCTCGCCTGGGCGTGGCTCGTCCCGCTGTCGCTGGCCCAGCTCGCGCTGACCGGCGTCCTCAGGGTCGCCCTCTGAGCGCCGGCGCCCGGAGCTCAGCGGAGGAAGATCGTGAAGTCGGCCAGCTGGGGGAGGACGTCCGGCGGGACGTCGGCGTCGAGGGCCATCTCCTCGACGGAGACGAACCCGCCCGTCTGCGCGCGGCGGCGCACGATCCGGTCGGCGATCTCCGGGGTCATGCCGGGCAGCGCCTCGATGATCTCGCGGGGCACGTGGTTGACGTCCACGAGCCCGCCGTCGTCGTAGGTGCGCGGCGCGTCGGGGCGGCCGATGCGCAGCTCGCGGGCGAGCGCCGGGTCCTCGGCGGCGAGCGCGCGGGCCTGCTCGCGCAGCGACCGCCGGTACTTGGCGACCTCGATCGCGTGCTCGTTGAGCACGTTGCGGGGGATCTCGCGGGGGAAGACCGACGGCCGGACGGCGAACGCGTGCCCCGTCCCGGCGATCCACAGCAGGATCGCCAGGAACGAGCCGAGGAACAGGAAGACCGGGTCGCCGGCCTGGAGCATCATCATCACGGCGGCCGTGCCGGCGCCGTAACCGGCGGCGGTGATCCCGAGCCCGAGGGACTGCCGCCGGACGGCCGCGTACAGGAACGAGAACGGCGTCCCATAGCCCAGGGTGACAAAGGGCACGAAAGCCCACACGAATCCGCGGGCCGTCTGCGGGCCGGGCACCGGGATGGGCGACGGCAGAGGCGGCTGCGGGGGCACGGGCGGACCCGGGTACGGGGGACGCCTGCCGGGCGCCGGGTGCGGCCGCTGCGGAGGCCGCGGCGGGTGTCGGTGCTGGGGACGGGGGTGGTCGGACGCCGGCCGGGAGCGGTGCTCGGGCTCGGGCTCGTAGGGGCGCTCCGCGTGATGACCCACATGCCCTCCCCGGCCGCAAGCCTGCGCACTAGCACACGACCTATACCTCGTTGGACGAACGCCGAACCCGTCGCGTTCCCCCCGCGCCGATCGTGCGCAATCATGGGGCCGTGGGACGGCTACCAGGAGGCGGGCTGGCCAAGGGGCTGGCGGTCACGTTGCGGACGATGACGCGGCGGTCCATAACGCGCCAGTACCCCGAAGTGCAACCGGACCTGCCGCCGCGCGGCAGGGGCGTCATCGCGCTGTTCGAGGAGAACTGCACGGTGTGCATGCTGTGCGCCCGCGAGTGTCCCGACTGGTGCATCTACATCGATTCGCACAAGGAGACGCTCCCCGCCGAAGGCGGCGGGCGCCCCCGGACCCGCAACGTCCTCGACCGGTTCGCGATCGACTTCGCGCTCTGCATGTACTGCGGCATCTGCATCGAGGTGTGCCCGTTCGACGCGCTGTTCTGGTCGCCGGAGTTCGAGTACGCCGAGTACGACATCGCCGAGCTGACGCACGAGAAGGAGCGGCTGCGGGAGTGGATGTGGACCGTCCCCCCGCCGCAGGCGCACGACCCGTCCGCCGAGCCGCCGAAGGAGGTGGCCGCGGCGGAGAAGGCCGCCGCGCGGGCCGCCCGGTCTCCGAGGACCGGCCCGCCCCGGGGGTCCCGGGAGCCGGGGGAGCGCGGATGAGCGGCCAGGAGATCGTGTTCACGCTGCTCGGCGTGGTGGCCGTCGGCTCCGCGATCCTCGTGGTCACGACGCGGCAGCTCGTCCACGCGGCGCTGTGGCTGGTCGTGTCGTTCGGCGCGCTCGCGGGCGGCTACCTCGTCCTCACCGCGGAGTTCGTGGCCTGGGTGCAGGTCCTCATCTACGTCGGCGCCGTCGTGGTGCTGCTGCTGTTCGGGGTCATGCTGACGCGGGCGCCGATCGGGCAGTCCGCCGACCTCGACTCCGGGAACCGGTGGGCCGCGCTGGCCGTCGCCGCCGCCACGGCCGCCGTCCTGGTCACGGTGATGGCCATGGGGTTCGGCGGCGCGCGGATGCCGCTGCGCGCGGGCGGCGGGTCGGCGGACGAGCTCGGCGGCGCCGTGTTCCGGACGTGGGTGCTGCCGTTCGAGATCCTGTCGGTGCTGCTGCTGGCCTCGCTGGTCGGCGCGATCGTCCTGTCGCGGTCCGACATCCGGGCCCGCCCGGCGGCGGAGGCGAAGCCGGACCGGAAACCCGTCGGGGAGCCTGACGCGAAGCCCGGCGCGGAGCCGGACGGGAAGGGCGCCGCCTGATGCATCTCGCCTACCCGACGGTCGTCGCCGCCCTGCTGTTCTCCGTCGGCGTGTACGGGGTGCTCGCGCGCCGCAACGCCATCCTCGTCCTGATGTCGGTCGAGCTGATGCTGAACGCGGTGAACCTCAACCTCGTCACGTTCGACGTCTGGTACCGGGACCGCCTGCACGGCGGCCAGGTCCTCACGCTGTTCACCATCGTGATCGCCGCGGCGGAGGTCGGGCTCGGCCTCGCGGTCGTGCTGCTGGTGTTCCGCAACCGGCAGATGATCGACGTCGACCGGCTCCGCGCCCTCTCCGAGGACGCGGAGGCCCTGGAGGCCGCCCCCCGTCCGGCCGGACGCGTGCCCGGCGGCGGGGAGGGCACTCCCGAACCGGCGCCCGAGCGCGAGGAGGCGGCGCCGTGATCTGGCTCGCGTCGCTCGCCGCGCTGCTGCCCTTCCTCGCCGCGTTCGCCGGCATGCTCTTCGGCCCGTCCCTGACCCGGGCGCTGCGCGGCGGCCCCGCGGGGTCGCCACTGCGGAACGGCCCCGCGCTGATCGCCTGCGCGCCGGTGGCGGTGTCGCTCGTCCTCTCGGCGATCGTCGCGTTCGCCGTCTGGCGGGACCCGGGCGAGCGCACCGGCGTGCTCACCCTCGTCGAGACCGGATCGGTGCCGATCAGGGTCGGACTCCAGGTGGACGGCCTGGCCACGGTGGTCAGCCTCATGGTCTGCTGCGTGGCGCTCGCCGTCCAGATGTTCTCGGTCGCGTACATGTCCGGCGACCGCCGGTACTCCTCCTACGCCGCGTTCATCTCCCTGTTCACGTCCGCGATGCTGCTGGTCGTCTACTCCGGCGACCTGCTCGTCCTGTACGTGGGCTGGGAGGTCATGGGCATCTGCTCGTACTTCCTGATCGGGCACCACTGGGAGGACCGGGCCAACTCGCGGGCGGCGGTCAAGGCGTTCCTCGTCACGCGGCTCGGCGACGTCGGCTTCCTCATCGGCGTGATCGTGCTCGGCGCGGGCGCGGGGACGTTCCAGATCGACCGGATCATCCGGACGGCCGGCGGCCTCCCGCAGTCGACGGCGACGGCGGCCGCGCTGCTCCTGGTCGCCGGCGTCGCGGGCAAGAGCGCCCAGTTCCCGCTGCACACCTGGCTCCCGGACGCGATGGCGGGCCCCACGCCGATCAGCGCCCTCATCCACGCGGCCACGATGGTCGCGGCGGGGATCTACGTCGTGGCGCGCCTGTACGGGGTGTTCCTCGCGGCGCCGTCCGCGCTCGCCGTCCTCGGCGTCCTCGCGGTGGTCTCCATGGTCGGATCGGCGTGCGCCGCCCTCGCCCAGGACGACCTGAAACGCGTCCTGGCCTACTCCACGATCAGCCAGCTCGCCGTCATGGCCGCCGGGCTCGCGGTGGGGGCGCGGTCGGCCGCGATCTTCCACCTGCTGACGCACGCGGCGTTCAAGGCGCTGCTGTTCCTGGCCGCCGGGTGCGTCATCGTGACCGCCGGGTCGAACATGCTCGCCCACTACGGCGGCCTGCGGCGCGGCATGCCCCTCACGTTCTGGTCGATGACCGTGGGCTTCGCCGCGCTCGCGGGCGTTCCGCCGTTCAGCGGGTGGTTCAGCAAGGACGCCGTCATCGAGGCCGCCCAGCACGCCGCCCTGCATGGCGGCGAGGTCACATCGGGCGGGATCGCGTGGCTGGTCTATGGGGGACTGCTCGTCACGGTCGTCCTGACGGCCGCCTATGCGATGCGTGCGTGGCTGATGACGTTCTTCGGTGAGCGGCGCGGGACGCACGAGGTCCGCGACCCGGCACGGATCATGTCGTGGACCGTGGCGGCGCTGGCCGTCCCCGCCGCGATCCTCGGATTCTTCGGCCTCGGAGCTTCGGAGCTGCGGCCCCAACTCGGAGCCTCGCTGCTCAGCGTGCTACTGCTCGCGGTGGGCGCGGGAGGTGCCTTCCTTGTGTGGAACCGCGACCCGGCACTGGATCCCGCGCGCGCGCTCGGCCCCGTCCGTACCGTCTTCGCGCGGGCCTTCTTCGTGGACGAGCTCTATGCGGCGGTCATCGTCCGGCCCGTCCAGGCCCTGGCGCGACATGTCGTCCTGTTCGACCAGCGACGCGTGGACGCCGCCGTCGTCGGCACCGGACGCGGCGCGGGGCGGATCGGCGGCCTGGTCAGATTCGTCCAGAACGGAAACCCCCAGACCTACCTCACCGGCCTGCTCGCCGGTGTCGCCGCCATCGCGGCCGCGGTGGTGATCTTCCAGTGATCTTCGTGCTGATGATGGCGATCCCGCTGCTCGGGGCGCTGGCGATGCTCGTCCCGGCGAACCGGTTCCTGCGCACCGGCTTCGCCGTCCGCGCGTTCGGGACGGCCGTGTCCGCCGCGACCCTGCTCGTCGCGGTGTCGGCGCTGACCGCGTTCGACTTCGCCGACACGTCCCGCATGCAGATGGAGGTCGACCGGCCCTGGGCGCCCGCCATCGGCCTGCGGTTCCACCTCGGCGTGGACGGGATCTCGCTGCCGCTCGTCGTGCTGACCGCCCTGCTGACGTTCCTGTGCTTCCTCTACACGCTGCGGCACCCGCCGGAAGGCGGCCGGATCCGGCTGCTGACCGCGCTGCTGCTCGTCCTGGAGGTCGGGATGCTCGGCACCTTCGTCGCGCTCGACCTCGTGCTGTTCTTCGTGTTCTTCGAGACCGTCCTCGTCCCCATGTACGTGGTGATCATGCTGTGGGGCGGGACGGGACGCCGCGCCGCCGCCACCAAGTTCATCCTCTACACGCTCCTCGGCTCCGGGCTCCTGCTCGCCGGCATGCTGCTCGTCGGCGCCGAGGCCGGCACGCTCGACATGACCGACCTCGCCGCCCGGCACGGATCCGGCCTCTCGCACGGCCTCCAGGTCACCGCGTTCGCCCTGATGGGGATCGGGTTCGCGGTCAAGGCGCCGATGTGGCCGCTGCACACCTGGCTCCCGGACGCGCACACCGAGGCCCCCACGGTCGGGTCCGTCCTGCTGGCCGGCGTCCTGCTGAAGATGGGCACCTACGGCCTGGTCCGCGTCGCGCTGCCGCTCGCCCCGGAAGGCGCGCGGGTCTGGGCGCCGTGGCTCGGCCTCCTCGCCGTCATCGGGATCGTCTACGGCGCGCTCGCCTGCCTCGCCCAGCGCGACCTCAAACGGATGATCGCCTACTCGTCCGTCGGGCACATGGGGTTCGTCCTGCTCGGCATCGCCACCCTCACCCCGGTCGGCGTCAACGCCGCCCTCTTCGGCAACATCGCGCACGGCCTCATCACCGGCCTGCTGTTCTTCCTCGCCGGCTCGATCAAGGAACGCTGGGGCACCGGCGACATGAACGCCCTCGGCGGCGGCATGCTCAGCACGTCCCCGCGGCTGGCCTCCATCCTGACCTTCGCGTCCGTCGCGTCCCTCGGGCTCCCCGGGCTCGCCGGTTTCTGGGGCGAGGTCCTCGCCCTGATCGGCGCGTACCGCCCGCACGCCGACCTGCCCCGCGAGACCTTCGTGACGTTCATGGCCGTCGCCGCGCTCGGCACCGTCCTGACCGCCGCCTACTTCCTGCGGATGCTCGCCAGGCTCACCCACGGGCCGTCCGACGGCGTCGCCGTCCCCCGCGGCCCGGTCGCGTCGGTCTCCCTCCAGGAGTACGCCGCCTGGGCGCCGCTGATCGCGCTGACGCTGCTGGTCGGCCTCTGGCCGAAGACCCTGCTGGACGTGACCACGGGTCCGGTCCGCGCGCTGTTCGGAGGCGGCTGATGATCCAGGACATCGACTACGCGGCGGTCGCGCCGCCGCTGGTCCTCGCCGTCGCCGCGATCGGGCTGCTGCTCGCCGACGCCTTCGACGCGCCCCGCCGCGTCCTGTCCCTGCTGTCCGGCGGGTCCCTCGCCGCCGCGCTCGTCGCGGTGATCGCACTGGCCGCCGGGGACCGCCGCGCCACCTTCTGCCTGCCGGACGGCCTGCGCTCCGGCGGCCCCGCCTCCTGCTCCTACGTCGCGGACGACTTCACCCTGCTGTTCCAGGGGATCATCCTCGGCGCCGCCGTCATCGTCGTGCTGCTGTCCCTCCAGGAGATCACCGACTCGAAGATCCCGGTGGGGGAGTACCACTTCCTGCTGCTCGCCGCCGTCATCGGCGCCCTCACCCTGGTCGCGGCCCGCGACCTCGTCCTCCTGGTCGTCGCGCTGGAGACCCTCTCCCTCCCGGTGTTCGCGTTGGCCGCGCTGCGCCGCTACGACGGGACGTCCTCCGAGGCCGCGCTGAAGCTGTTCCTCGTCTCCGTCGTGTCGACCGCGGTCATGCTGTTCGGCATCAGCCTCGTGTACGGCGCGACCGGCGCCATGCACCTCGACCGGATCGCGCCGGCCCTCGCCCGGCTCCCCGCCGACCTCGACCCCGTCGCCGCGCTGGGCTCCGTCCTCGTCCTCGCCGGGTTCGCGTTCAAGGTCGCCGCCGTCCCGTTCCACTTCTGGGCGCCGGACGTCTACCAGGGCTCCCCGCTTCCCGTCGCCGCGTTCCTCGCCGTGGTCTCCAAGGCCGCCGGGTTCGCCGGGCTCGCGATCGTCCTCGCCCTGGGCCTGCCCGCCTACGGGCACGTGTGGGGCCCCGTCGTCGCCGTCCTCGCCGCGCTCACCATGACCCTCGGGAACCTCGCCGCGCTCCGCCAGCGGACCGCGATCCGCCTGCTGGCCTGGTCGTCGGTCGCCCAGTCCGGCTACATGCTCGCGCCCCTCGCGGTCGGCTCGCACCGCCTCCCCGAGGCCGTCGCCGCCACCACCGCCTACGTCGCCCTCTACGCCGTCATGAACATCGGCGCGTTCGCCGTCGTGATCGGCTTCCACCGCCGCGGCGCCGCCACGGGACGCTGGGACACCCTCGACGACTACCGCGGCCTCGCCCGCCGCAGCCCCGCCGTCGCCACCGCCCTCGCCTTCTTCCTCATCTGCCTCGCCGGCCTGCCCCCCGGCGTCATGGGGCTGTTCGCGAAGGTCGTCGTGTTCCGCGCCACCCTCGCCGGCGGCGTCACCTGGCTCGCCGTCGTGATGGCGGTCAACACGGTGATCGGGCTCTACTACTACCTCGCCTGGGCGGTCCGCCTCTTCACCCCCTCCGCCACCAGCGAGGACTACGACGCGGCACCCGGCCTCAGCGTCCGCGCGGCCATCACCGCGGCGGCGGCGGGCGCGGTCGTGCTGTCCGTCGCGCCCCAGATCGTCCTGCAGACGGTGGGGAACGCCACGTAATCGGGGAAACGTTTGGGAACGTTCCCCCAGGTCAAACCGTTGATGTTCATGCCGGAGTCGACGGGGAGGCAACGCAGGTGCGGTTCAACGGCGTCAAGACGGCAGCATTGATCGCTGCGCTGTCGGCATTGGTGCTGGTCGCCGGCTGGACGTTCGGCGGCGGTACCGGCCTGGCGATCGCGCTGGTCATCGCCCTCGGAACCAACGGCGTCGCGTACTTCTTCAGCGACCGCATCGCGCTCCGCTCCATGCGCGCCCACCCGGTCGGCGAGGTCGAGGCTCCGGTGCTGTACCGGCTCGTCCGGGAGCTGGCGACCTCGGCCCGCCAGCCCATGCCGCGCCTGTACGTCTCCGAGACCCGCCAGCCCAACGCGTTCGCGACCGGCCGCAACCCGCGCAACGCCGCCGTCTGCTGCACCCGCGGGATCCTCCAGATGCTGGACGAGCGCGAACTGCGCGCCGTCCTCGGCCACGAGCTGTCCCACGTCTACAGCCGCGACATCCTCATCTCCTCCGTCGCCGCCGCCATCGCCACGGTCATCACCTACCTGTCCCACCTGGCGATCTTCCTGCCGATCGGACGCTCCGAGGACGACGACGGCCCCGGCGTCGTCGGCGCCCTCCTGATGCTGATCCTCGGCCCGGTCGCGGCCGCCGTCGTCCAGATGGCCATCAGCCGGACCCGCGAGTACTCCGCCGACGCCGCGGGCGCCCGCCTCACCGGCGACCCCCTCGCCCTGGCCTCCGCCCTCCGCAAGATCGACGCCGGCACCCGCGCGCTGCCGCTGCCGCAGGACCCCGAGCTCGCCACCACCAGCTCCCTGATGATCGCCAACCCGTTCCAGGGCGCCGGCATCGGCAAGCTCTTCTCCACCCACCCGCCGACCGCCGACCGCATCGCCCGCCTGGAACGCATGGCCGGCCGCCGCTAGATTCGACCGAACCACTCCGGACGCCGCCGCGTCATAACCAACAAGAGCGCGCCGGCCACTTCTGCGGGGGATGGGGCCGGCGCGCTCCCCTCGTCCTACCGGTAGTTGACGAACTGCAGCGCGACGTCGAGGTCCTTGCCCTTCAACAGGGTGATGACCTGCTGGAGGTCGTCCTTCTTCTTCGAGCTGACCCGCAGCTCGTCCCCCTGCACCTGGGCCTTCACACCCTTGGGCCCCTCGTCCCGGATGATCTTGCCGATCTTCTTCGCGTCCTCCTGGGCGATGCCCTCCTTCAGGCCCACGCCCAGCTTGTACACCTTGCCCGACAGCTTCGGCTCACCCGCGTCGATCGCCTTCAGCGAGATCCCCCGCTTGACGAGCTTGTCCTTCAGCACGTCCAGCACGGCGTTCGCCCGCTCCTCGGTGTTCGCCTGGATCTCGATCGACTCCCCGGACCACTTGATCCCCGCGTCCACGTTCCGGAAGTCGAACCGGTTCGCCACCTCCTTGGCGGCCTGGTTCAACGCGTTGTCGACCTCCTGCCGGTCCAGCTTCGACACGATGTCAAACGACGAGTCGGCCATCGCCCACACATCCCCTCAGCAGCAGCATCACGATCTACAGAGCGTATCGACTCCCCACCCCCCGCACGCCCCGCCTCGATGTCACACCCACCGCGATGGTCCGCTATCCTTTCCAGCGAAACACCACGGCGGGTTGCCCGAGTGGCCAATGGGAGCGGACTGTAAATCCGTCGGCTTAGCCTACGCAGGTTCGAACCCTGCACCCGCCACACCAGTGAAAACAGCCCCTGACCAGGCGTAACCCGGTCAGGGGCTGTTCTCGTTGTGTCCGGCTGTCTCTGGTCGTTAACGGGCCTCTACGGCTGCCTGTGCCGAATACGTGCCGAAGTTCTAAGGGCTCTTTGGCCTGGTCGCCTCACTGATTCGGCGCATGGCGTCCCTCCTCTTGCCCGCCCCCTCGGCCCCCTGAGCCGGCGGCACATCAGCGCCCAGCTATGCCCAGACGGCCGCATGCCGCGGGCGTTCGGGGCGGCGGGCCAGCCTGAAGCCCGCTAAGCGCCCTTGCGGCCGAGGGCATCGTGCGGCCTCAGCAGGGGCAGGGCACGATGGTCACCTGGCTTCCGCCGATGCTCCACTCACCGGCGCGCTACGACCGGGCGACCCGCGAGAACAACGGCGCCCGCGGCGCGTTCGACGCCGAGGTTCGTGCCCGTGGGCTGGAGCCGCAGCACGAGATCACCACCGAACGCGCCGAGCCGCCGGCGGCCGTCGCCGAGGCGCTCGGCCTGCCGGCCGGTGAGGTGAACTGTCTCGTCCGGCGTCGGCGACTGCTCGCCAGCGGCATCCCGGTCCGGTTGAACGCCAGTTGGTTCCCGCTCGACATCGCCGAGGGGACCGTCCTGGAGGAGAACGGGCCGGTCATTGTCGGCGGCGTCAAGAGCGCGCTTGCCGAACTTGGCTACGCGCAGACCAGGGCGCGTGAGCAGATCGTCCCGAGTCGTCTGCCCACCGAGGCCGAGGCGCACGCGCTGGAGATCAGCCCGGAGCGCACGGTCGTGGAGATCACGCATGTCGGCCTGACGGCCGAGGGCCGCGCCGTCGAGGTCACGGTCTCGGTCGCACCCGCCCACTACGTGACGGCTCAGTACGAGTTCCCGCTTGCCTGACAACCGGAGAGACCACACCCGATGATCACGCGCCTAGTCGAAGACCACGCCCAGGCCCTTGCCGGCAAGGGCGAGCTACCCGCGTTCGTCTACGACCTCGCCGCGCTGCGTGAGCACGCGGCCGAGGTCAAGGCCGCCCTCTCGGCGCCCGGTGCGCCGGAGATCTTCTACGCCGCGAAAGCCAACCCGGACGCGCCGATCCTCCAGGCTCTCGCCCCGTACGTCGATGGCATCGAGGTCGCTTCCGGCGGCGAGCTGGCGCACGTGCGCGAGGCACTGCCGGACGCGCGGTTGGCGTTCGGCGGCCCCGGCAAGACCGACGACGAACTATGCCTGGCCCTCGACCTCGGCGTCGAGCGCATCCACGTCGAAAGCCCCTACGAGCTGACCCGCCTGGCCGACATCGCTGCCACGTCTGGCCGTGAGGTCGATGTCCTGCTACGGGTCAACCTTGCTGGCGATCGCAGCGGCGTCGCGCTCGCCATGAGCGGCCCGTTCGGCATGGACCCGAACCTGATCGAATCGTGCACCGGCATCCTGGAGAACTCTCCGCAGGTGCGCCTCTGCGGCATTCACGCGCACCTGGCGTCCGGCCTGGACGCCTCCGCCATGGTCGCCCAGTCCGCCGAGATCCTCGCGTGGGGCCGCGCGTGGCTCGACAGGATCGGCCACACCGGACCGCGTGAGTTCAACCTCGGCGGCGGCATGGCCGTCGACTACGCCACACCCGACACTCGATTCGACTGGAAGCAGTACGGCGCCGACGTCGCCGCGCTCGCCGAGCCGGGCGAAACACTGCGCATCGAACCGGGCCGCTCCATCAGCGTCTACGCCGGGTGGTACATCACCGAAGTACTGGACGTGAAGAAGGCACACGGCCAGTGGTACGCCGTCCTACGCGGCGGCACCATACACATCCGCACACCCGTCACCAAGCAACACAACCACCCGCACGACGTCCTCACCTGCAACGGGAACGGCCCCACGGTCGCCGGCGAGCCCGTAACCCTCGTCGGCCAGCTCTGCACCCAAAAGGACGTCTTCGCACGCGAGGTCCCCACAGACCGCATCGCAGTCGGCGACCTAGTCGCATTCTCCATGGCAGGCGCTTACGCCTGGAACATCTCCCACCACGACTTCCTAATGCATCCTAAACCGACGTTCGCTTACGTAGGCGTGAAGTATGCTCTGACGAACCCCCGGCAGTTGCGCCAGGGGTTTGTTGTTAAGAGCAACAGGGGTAAGGGCTTGACTGAGAAAAGCGCACATTTATTCTTTTCGGGCGCCGGTTGAACGAATCTTTTTAAGGTGGTGAGCGATCTGCGACTCATAACGCTCGGCGTCCCAATCGGGAAGCAGAACATCTGCAGGCGAGTGGGTCAAGAGGTTGCGGAGTCTCAAGATATCCTTTAGTTCGATTATTTCGCTTGCACTTAGGTTGGCTTCGCTTGAGTAAGCTAGTATTAGCTTGCTCAAGTTCCTTGGAGCTGATTGAGAAGTATCGCCGAAATACTCCTGCAATGCATGCTCCAATTCTGCCCATCCCATGATTATCGCAGTTTCTCGGGCGGCGTTTTTCGCGAGAGAAGTGGCGGTCCGTTTATGGTTTTGGGCCATTTCTCGCGCCCGCATGCTGGAATAGATGGCATATCCCGCGGTGGCGAGGCCGGTAAGCCCTGTGGCCGTTCCGACGACACTGCTTACGAGATCTGCATTATCTAGGCCAGAACTGAGGGCATAAACTCCATACCCGCCGAGTGTGCCGAGCAAGGTCGAAATGGCTGCCCCATATAGAAGAGCTCTCCTGTATGCGGATATATTAAAGCGTACCTGATTGTCGGCAGATGCCTCGTTTAGCGCGAATCCCAACTCGCGAAGTGCCGCGTTGACATCAAATTCCGTCACCTCTGGCAACGGATTTGGGCGAGCTTGTTGCGAACGCCGGGATAGCTCTATGAGGCTTTTGCGAAAATCTGCTGTAGCCTGGTCGACTGCTTTACGCGCGTCTGGAGTGAACGCGGAGAGTTCGGGTTGGGGGCGGTCCTCGTCATGCCGTCTCATTTGGAACCCCAATAAATGCAGATCAAGAGAATTAGCGCGCAGATCGCAAAGCCAACCGCTCCCCAAGGTTTCGTTATATTGTTAACGAATATGCCGCCGCCAAAGGTAGTGGCCCCACCGACCGCTGCGGCTATGAGCTGTTGCTTGCTGAATTGTTTCTGTATGTAGCCTCTCCGGACCCAGGTAGCCATATCTGTGACCATGCCCGGAGTGATCATGGGCTCCCCTGGGCCCGAATGCTGTGCCGCTGCTACTCGGCTTGCCTCATCAAGGACATCCCGGCCATGTTCCGCCAGAGCGTCACATAGTGCCTTGCAGGTCTGTTCCGGCAGTACCGAACTGCCGGCGACCAAAATGCGCAGCTCGTCAGGGGGGTTGGCCACGACCTGATTCTAGCGACCGGTGTCGTGGTGTCCGAGGAGAATCGCAAGATCCGCCCTGCGGTCGGCACGGTTACGTGCTTCCGTCTGCAGGACGCAGAGTCTCTCAAAAAGGACATTTGTGCAACGCTCTGCATGATTGATGGACCAGGTAGCTTAACTTGCCATCCTAAAGGCCCCATTAGTCGTTTCCGTAATCAGGTTCCTGGAAGTAGTCTTCCGGGTTGCCCTCGACTTCGAATGAGGTCGCTATACCCGCCTGATTGATCAATTCATACGAGTCGAGGACGAGTTGACAGTTAGGGCAACTGAAGTGGTCGGCTCCAATCGTGAGTTCGACCGTTACGTCGACATTATACTCATCGATCTCTTCGGGAGGGGCGTAATAGCTACTTCCGTGGAAAATCTGAGTGTTCTCTACATCCTCACCTTCCAGTATGCCCTCGGACCCGCAAGCGGGACAAAGCTCCGTAGTGTTGTAGCTAAGCCACGCGGTAAGGTCTCGCCCTACTTTCCATTCGGCCGCGACTCTTGTTCGAAGCGTTCCTTCTTGGTTTTGTTGTAGGCGTTGCTTGGCTCTTTCTATAAGCGCCTCAGTTCGTAGTTCAACATTCCTGGTGTTCTGCTCCAAGTGGTCAAGCACTACTCGTTCCCGGTCCGTGCCTACCAGGCCAGCAATATCCTGGTCCAATGCTGTGATCAGAATAGGGGCCTGCGCCCAGTACCTAGGCCACCAGATCTTGGGCGGGATGGCCATGAAACCTGTCCCACTGCTATGCAGGTATTCATTCCTTCCGTTCACGATCTTATTGGCTTCAGCTTGATCAAATGGCTTGAAAGCTTTGTGGCAGCGAGCGAACAGGGTTTTGGCTCTTACGGAAGTAAATCGAGCCTCGCCCGAAACCAGCCCACTTGCAATAAGTAGGTTCGTGCCGTCCTCTGTAGGCTCGGCAACTAGCAGTGGTGAGACCCGTGCGAGAGCTGCTTTTGCAAGTAGTTCAAGAGCGAGCGCAGCCCACAGGGCTTGCTCGTCGAATGACCTAAAATCATCGTCCATCGCGCGATTGAGGAACAGTTTTGCTTTCATCCACAAGGCTTCATGGTCGTAGGGCGAGTTCACGATTGGTCTCCAATGTAAAAGCTGATTCGCTGAAGTTCCCGATCGGGATCGTCAATCGCTGCGGCTCGCCCATGGAGGGCGCGTCGATTATTAATCACCAACAACATGTTTGGCTGATTCCATGCGTGCTCGATGACGCCTTCGGATATCTCCTGAAAGAAATTTGCTACTCGTCGGGCGCGAGCATCGCATGGCGTCATACAAGCGGGATCGTAGCGGAGCCTTCCGCGAACATTCGCCGGGCAGAAGAACGAATCTTTGCCGTTGTGAACGAGAAAAATTCCGTCTTGGGCCACCGATGGGATTCTTGAACGCCGATTGCGAGCGTCCATGCTTGGTCGCCAAAGGCGTGTATGAGTGGAACTCGTGGTCGTGTTAAAAAGCATCACTACGTCTGGTGGACGAAGCAGGTGAGCGCCATCGGTGTGTAGTGGTTGAGCCTCCAGACCGTACTGAGCACTCATCGAGTTTGCCCGCGCCTCCGCGTGATCCAAAGGTCGCAACGTAGTAACAGTTGGGTCCCCCCTGCGTATCGGTACCTCAGTCCACCCTAGGGACTGTGCCTCGACCTTGACCTCATCGACCGTCCCCGAACCAACGGTCCACCCTTGCCGCTGGGCTGTTTTCGTCAAGCCTGCAAGATTCGACGCCATGGAGTAGTTGTACGCCATCTGTCTAGCAACGCACACCGGGGTTTCCCGGTGCATCAGGGGGCTTCTAAAGGAATCAGTACGTCGCATGATGACGGAACATGGACGGAACAGCGGGGTGCAGGGAAGCGCGAGAAGGGTCCTTCACTGCAGGTCAGCCCTGTGATGACGGTGACGATTTGGTCTCTCTGTAAATCCTTCGGCTTAGCCTACGCAGGTTCGAACCCTGCACCCGCCACACCAGTGAAACAGCCCCTGACCAGGCGTAACCCGGTCAGGGGCTGTTCTCGTTGTGTCCGGCTGTCTCTGATCGTTCACGGCCTTCTACGGCTGCCTGTGCCGAATACGTGCCGAAGTTCTAAGGCCCCTTTGGCCTGGTCGCCTCACTGATTCGGCGCATGGCGTCCTCCTCTTGCCCGGCCACGCACTTGGCATAGACGCGCAGCAGGACGGCGACGCTATGCCCGGCCCACTCGGCCACCTGAGCGGGCGGCACACCAGCGCCCAGCCACGTCGAGACGGCCGCATGCCGCAGGGCGTACGGAGTCTCAGCCAGCGGCGAGGCGGCCTCACGCTCGCTCAGGGCTGCCGCCCTGGCCTTGCGCCAGGCCCCGAGGTACGTCCGGTCAGTCATGATCCCGCCGCGCGGCCCGACGAACAACCGGCCTCCGGCCGGGATGTTGAACGCCTTGACGTGGTGGCGCAGCAGCATGACGAGCTCCGGGTGAATCGGCACGGTCCGAGTCTCGCCGGGCGCCCGATGCTTGAGAGGCTGCCGGTCCCGCGGCTTCCCGCTGTCCGTCCACCTCGAGCCGCTACGCGGTTCGGCGTGCGTCAGCCGCATCTGGCCCCACCCGTCATCCGGCAGGCGCACGAGGTGATCCCGCCGCAGGTCGACCGCTTCCTCAGGCCGCAGCGCGGCGTAGTACATGACGCCGAAGAAGGCCACCATGCGCTCACCGCGCTTGCCCTGCGCCCGGACGGCGTCGAGTAGCCGCCGCGCCTGATCGGGATTGGCGACCACCCGAAGGTCAAGCGTCTGCGCCACGCGCGGTCGAGTCCACCGCACCAGGGTCAGCGGGTTGACCGGGATGACGCGCCGCTCACAGGCGTACTCCATGGCGTTGTTGAACGTCGCGCGCTTGCGTGTGGCCGTACTGCCCGCCGCCGGAGTCCCGTCCTGCCGACGACTCAGCCGGTCGAGGACTTGCCGGGCGAGCTGGGGGCCCTGCCGGTCGGGCCCGAAGTCGCTCATGTCGACCGTGTTCCGCTCCAGCCATCGGACGGCCGAGGCCAGGTGTTCCGGTGGTTTGGTCTCGCCGTTCTGCAGACGTCCGCTGTACGCCCACGCTCGCAGAGACTCACGCAACAGGCTGCCCGCCGGAGCGCCCTTGCCCGTGACCAAGAGGGCCTCTGTGGCGTCCGTGAGCGCCTCAGCGATGCCTCGCCGATGGTTGGGGGAGGCGTACGGCCACTTGGCCGCGCAGTAGTCGAGGGAGAACGTGAACCAGGTGAGCGCCTTCTCTTCTCGCTCCCAAGAGAGGGGGCGGCCGGTCTTCACGGCGAACGCCTCACCCTTTCGGGCAGCCGTGAGGAGGGACGAGCGGAAGCTGTCAGCCTGCGCCGAGTTCCGGAACGGCTCCTTCCACGTCTTCCGAGCGACCTTCCACCGCACGGTGTAGGTGGTGACGCGCTTGCCCTTGTAGACATCGGTTTTGTAGACCCGGACGTCGTACGTGATGTCGTCCATCAGGCGGCGTCCTCGCAGGCCGACAGCCAGTGGTCGAGGTCCCGCCGGCGAATGCGAAGGCTGCCGTTCGGCAGGACGATGCAGAGCGGTGCGCGTCCCTTCTGACGCCAGTCATAGAAGGTCGACCGGGAGATCTGAAGCTCAGCGCAGACCTCAGGGACAGTGAGCGTGTCGCGGTTCGCGGACATGGCCACGTGATGCCTCTCCATGGAGTCAGGAGCCAGACGGTTCAAGATGAGGGAGCTGCTTGCCGGTCAGGGCAGCCGTGAGAAGCGCTTCGCCGGGCGTCATGCCTTGGCCGAGGTAGCGCCAGTGCGCGACGACCAGGACCTGGTCGTCGTCGAAGGGCAGTCGGCCGGTCGTGATGTCGTCGTGTTGGTGCTGGTTGTGCTCGATGCGGGCTTGGCGGAGTGCGCCGAGGGTGGTGGAGTAGCGGCGGGATTTGGTGGAGAAGTGGCCGCGGAAGCCGAGCATGTGAGCCCACTCCGCCAGCCGCAGCCCCGCGTACTCCTCGATGACGCCCAGTCGGAGGCATTCGGCGATGAGCCGCCGCGCGTGGCTGCTCACCGGAAGGTCGGCCAGGTCGTCAGTAGGTCTGATTCGGCGGTCGAGGGTGCCGACGCATTCGGCGGCTTTGGTGGCGTACTTGGCGATGTAGCCCGCCACGGCGGTATCGGTCAGTTCCCCCGTGGTGGTGATCGGTCGGACGTCGACCTGTGAGCCCCACGCATGCGTCAGGGCCGGGACATCGCCCGCCGCAGGGGTCGAGACGGTGACCGCGCCCGCCGCATGGTCGACGGCCGCTTTGAGGAGGCCGAGGGTGGCCCAAGCGGGCGGAGAGGCATCTGGGCCGCCGGGTCCATCGAGGCGGATGACGGCGTGGAAGTGGACCAGGCCGCGCCGTTGGTATTCGGCGACTTTGGCGAACGACACGGTCAGCACGTCCCGTAGGTCGGCCACGCGCAGGCCCGCGGACCGGGCGACGTATCGCCGGAAGGCCAGCGCGAACCGGCGCCACAGCTCAGGGGCGTGGGCGTTCCAGAGCACCGCGCCGGCGTAGTCGAAGCAGTCTGGGCAGATGGGTTGCCCGAGCCGGGAATCCCCGTCGGAGTGGCGGACGGTGCAGGAGACGGGCCGCCCGTGCGGACACGTCCCGCCATCGCGTCGAGGACGGCAGGCCACTACACCGCCGGCCTTGCCGGTGCGGCGGGAGTGGACGGCACCGAACGAGGGCGCGGTGAGGGTGACGAACGCCGCCGGGTGAGTGCTCACGGTGTCCGGGACGCCCTTGCCGCCGACCAGTCCCGCGCGGACGAGCTGGTAGGTATCCGCGCGGTAGGTCTCAGCGCAAGCAGGGCAACGCGAGGCCCGCCGGGTTTTGCACGCCACCCGCAGCGTTCCGCCCGGCTCTTGCGCGGTGGAGTAGTGCCGGAGGATCTCGCCGGTCTGCGGGTCCAGGTGGGTAACGCGGCCACGCAGGTGGACGGGTTGAGCGCAGCCGCCGGTGGCGTAGGCGCGGCGCGCCCAGCCACGGAAGTCGGCGCGGTTGTACCGGGCGGCCATGTCACGCGCGGCCACACCGTTAATGAGCGGAGTCGGGGCGGGATCGGGCACGATGAACGGGTCTCCTGCCTGTCTGTGGGATGGGCGGGTGATGGGCCCGGCGTGGCCGCACTTGCTTGCCGGCGACGGCGGCCACGCCGGGGACTACAAGGCCGAGGTGATCCGGGCGAGCCCATCGGCCACGAGCGCCAGGCCGTGAGCGATGGCGCAGACGGTTGCGGCGGCGCGCTCGGGATGCCGGACCGCGAACAGGCCCAGGACCAGCCAGAAGCAGGCGAAGGCGCAGCGGCGCAGGAACATCGGGCGGCTCCTGTCAGGTGTGGCCGTGGCCGTTGCAGTCGGGGCAGGTGGACCCGTCGGAGGCGATCCCGCCCCCGCCGCACGTCCCGCACACCCAGCCCACGACCAGCCGAGCGAGCGGGGCGAGCGCGCGGGAGGGCGCCGCGTGCTGGTCGGCGGGAATCAGGCCGCACGCTCCTTGTCGCCGTCCTGGTCGGGGTCGAGGCGGATGTTGTGGCGGTAGCTGGTGTAGGCGTCGTATTCGTCGTGGCGTCGCTGGGGGACGTGGACGATGCCGTATGTGATGCGGCCAAAGGTCTTTTCGGCGCTGTAGTGGCCACCGTTGGCACGCTTGTCGATGACTTCGGCGCCGAGCAGCGCGGCGACCTTGTCGACCATGGCGACCGCCGCGGCCTCGTCCTCGTCGCGGGCGTAGACGTTGTACTCCCTGCCGTACTCGTTGACCGGGACGGCGGGGTTGGCCTCCAGGAAGTCGGCCAGGGCGCGAAGGCCGGCGATGGTCTGATGGCGGGCGAACAGGTCACCGGGCACGAGCAAGGACGTGTGACCGGTCGGGTTGGTGTGGGCGATCATGGCGGGTTCCTCCAGGCGGGTTAAGAGACGGACGCGGTTGCGTGGGGCTGTTCGGTGCGGAGCTGGCGGAGCAGGTCGGAGGCGAGTTGGTTGGAGACGCCGAGCCGGGCGCGCAGCGCGTCACGGGTGATCGGCCGCCCGTGGCGGCTTTCGTGCTCGGAGGCGACGCGGCGCGCGAAGTCGACCAGCGGAGCCGCCGGAGCGGGAGCAGGCGAGGGCACCGCGGGTTCCTCGGCGGCCGGAACCTGGGCCGGGGTCGGAACGGGGACGGGAATGGAGGTCTGGCCGTCCTGCTCGTCCCGGGCACCGTCGCGGGGGTCGTCCTGGGCAGCGGGGACGGCGGAGGCGACGGTGGGGTGTTCGTCCTCCCACACCACCCACGAGGACGGCGCCGAGGACGAGCCGGACGAGGACGCGGACGAGACGACCGGGGCAGGATCGGGACGGCCGAAGGACTCAGGGACGGGTGAGATGTGAGCCGCCGCTCGGGTGCCGGCCTTTCGGCGCTCCAGCATCGACACCGCGACCAGGAACGCGCCCGCCGGAGTCCCTGCGGTGATCCAGCCCCAGACTGATGGGTCGGCCTGCGCGAGGTTGGCGGCCAGCGACAGCAGGATCCCGCCGACCAGGACCACGGTCGGCCACGACAGCCGCCCCGTCTCCCGCCCAGTGCTCTTGTCCCGCTGGCGTTCCGCGGCCGCCATGACACAAGTCAGGTCGATGCAGACCGCAATGGCCCACGCCATCCACCCCCGCTGCCCGTGCTCGGTCGCGGTGTCACGGATGTGGGTGAACGAGCCCGCCGCCGCAATCGCGGCGAGGACGACGACCGGCGCGGAGTCGGCCACCGTCCCGGCGAGCCTCCGCATCATGCCGCCCGCCGGTCAGTGACGTGCGTGAGCAGGGCGACCAGTTCGGGGTCACAGCGGTGGACGTCGGTCCAGTCGTCAGCTCGTACCGGGGACGAGGAGGCGAACGACTCGGCGCATTGCTGGCAGCGGGCGACGTGCAGGGACCGGAAGTCGTCCCACTCGACCCCGACCGGCCACACGTCCCAGGACGAGACCGAGCCCGTCCGGGACGAGCCCGACGACGCCGAGGACGGGGACGAGGGGGACGCGACGGCGACGAACCGGGGACGAGGGCGGGGACGTAGGGGAGGGACGCGGGCGACCATCGGGCAGCCTCCAGGAACGGTTTCGGACATGGGTCGGGTAGGGACGTGGCGTGATCAGGGCTCACGCCAAGCCGGGAAGAGAAGGACCCAGGCCGGTTATGCAGCGGGGCGGACGACCGGGGCGGAGCCGATGAGGGTCTCCCAGGCGGGGGTCAGGTGCGCGAAGTCGCGCGAGGCTTGCTCGGCCTCGTGTTCGGGGACGTAGACCGACCGGGCGCGGTGCCATGAGCCGTCTTGGTCGGCGATGATGCACACGCCCGGAGTCTCAGCTGCGATGACGCGGGCGGCGTCCAGGGCGGCGGGGTCGAGGTCGCCGAGCGCCATGTTCGCCGTCTCCGGATCGTTGACCCGGTGGCACACCCGCCCCGACAACTGAGCCCGCAGCGCGGTCACGCCCGGCCCCAGGTCCGAGCCGACGCGTTGCCCGCACACGACCAGGTAGACCGCGAACGCCCGACCGAGCTGGGCCACCCGCAGCAGCGCGGTAGCGGTCTTGGCCACCTCGCCCTTCTCGCTCTTGTCGGCCATGAGGAACAGTTCGGCGACCTCGTCCACCAGGACCACGATGGGCATCGGCCGCAGATCCTCCGGCAGCGTCCACACATTGCGCGCACCATGCGCCCGACAAGTGGCCATCCGGTTCTCGACCTCCCCCACCAGGTCGACCAGCAGATCCACCGACTCTTTGCGAGTGGTCGCCAAGGCCGAAAGCCGAGGCGCGTAGGGGGTGAACTCGACCCCGCCCTTGAGATCGAAGCCGACCAGGGCGACCGGTTGCGGCGCCAATCCCTTGAGCAGCGCGTTGGCAAGGTTCGACTTACCGGACTGCGTCGCGCCCACGTTGAGCCAGTGCGGCACGGTCCGGAAGTCGATCACCCAGTCACGCCCGTTCTCCAGCTTCCCGGGACGCACGGTCAGCAGCTCACCGGTCTCCGGGACGGTGACCACCTCGACCAGCGGGTCACGCATCGTCGCCCACAGGGTGACGCGACCGGGCCGGACATCGACCACCCGCACCGAGTGGACGCGCCAAGCGTGCGCGATCCCCTCCGCGGCCTTCTCGTAGTCGGCGGGGACTTGTCCGTCGTGCAGGCGCAGCCGCATCCGCCACCCCAGCCGGGTAGGCCGCAGCAACCCGAGACGGGGCGAGCGCTCGACATCGACCCGACGCACCCGCCGCTTGTGCTCGACCACCGTCGCCGCCGACCGCGAGGCAGGACCCACCACGGGGATGGCGTCGAGGGTGAGGCGGAACCGCCGCCGGTTGCGGGTGAGCTTGCACCCGGAGGCGACGTGATGCCACGTCAGGTACACCAGCACCGCCCGGAGCGGGAACCCGACGCCGTACCAGAACGACACCGGGTGGACCTGGCGCCAGGCCCAGAGCCCGGCCGCCGCAGCGGCCAGGACCCCGAGCACCAGAAGCACGTCGTTCACGACCAGGCTGCCGTTCAGGCCACGCCCGCCGGAGCGGACGAATCCGACGAGTGACCCGACGCCGGAGCGGCGGAGACGGGGACGATGCGGTCGGCGCGGTAGGCCACACCCCACCGCTTCTCACCGCCCAGAACCGCCTCCCAGGGGAAGGCGACCAGCCCGACCGGCGTGACGACCTCCCCGAGGGTGATCGACTGGTCGCCGGTTACCGCCACCTGGAGCAGGTCCACCCGCCCCATGGAGTCGGCGGCCGACAGGCCGACCGTGAACACCGTCTGACCGTTGCGGTCCGTCTTCACCTCCCCGGTGTCCTGGTTGACGAGCTTCGGACGGGGCGGCGACACACAGACGAACGTCAGCGCCGACACGTCGACCGGAATGTTGCGCACGAAATACCTCCGCTGTCGATCCCCCTAGACAGTCCAAGTCGCCTGTTCGAGAGCGCTTGTCTAGGGGGGTGTACAGCAAAGGTAGGCGATGAAGAGCGGGACTGTCTAGGGGGGTCTACAGAAGTCTTTGAGCTAGTTGCCGGAGACCCACCAGACCGCAGTGGCATCGTCGGACGCCTTGCCGCGTGGCCACCGTGTTCCCTGCGGATCGGACGCCTCTGCTTCCCGCGTTCGGGTGATCAGTTCGGTCGGTCCGTCCTTGCGGAGTACCGCGAGCAGCTCAGGCCAGCTCATCAGGTCGAAGCTGTCGACCAGCCGGCTAGCGCCATCGCTCAGGAGCGCAACCGCACCGAGTTCGGCGAGTGGTATCGATCCTGTGAGGGCCTGTCCGGCCGCTTCCGGTTTCGTGCTCGCCACCCAGAAGCCGCCCGGCTGGTTGCGGTAGGTGGCGAGTTGCTCGACTCGGCCCCGCAGTCGCTCGGAATGCTCGCCGCTGCCCACCGCGGGCAGTTCGCCCGGCTCGCCCAGACGAGCGATCACTTCTGCGAGCCGATCATCAGTAATGACCGCCGACTCCTGGCCGACCAGGTCCAGGACGACCACGGCGTCCGAGAGCACCAGGTAATCGAGGCGTTCTCCGCTCACCCTCGCAAGCGCGACCGTCGCCGAGGGCGACCCAGGATGCCCGAGATCACAGGTCCCGCCATGCAGCGCGTTGACACGCACGATGGCGACGGCGAGCGCCTCGTCCAGGCTGACGCCGACGTCCGTAGCGGCAGCTAGAAGCAGTCCGCCCAGGTTTCGCGCGTACCAGGCAACCGAGTGCCCGCACCCAGAGCCCACGCCCGCCGGCGTCCCCGCCCCATCCACGACGACGAACAACCCCGGCGCAGTCGCCGCGAAGTCTTCGTTGTCTCTGTCCGGACGTCCTGCCTCGCTGGCGATCTGTACGCGCATCCGTCCCTCGTCAGCTAGCCGCCTCGTCATGCCGGTAGATCGGGGTCAGCAGCTCCGTCCGCACCGGCTCATGGGTGTCCGCCGTGTACTCAGTGCCGACCACGACCGAGAACCGATCGTTGCCGACCTGCCCCCACAGGCTCCCGATATCCGTGGTCAGCAGATGGACCACACCGAGAGACCCCTCAGGGTGAATACCGGCGACAGCCAGAAAGCTTCCCTTGCCGTCCGGCCGAGGCAGCCGCCCCAGGTACCCCACGTCATAGTTCCGGGCCGGACGCTCTTCCTGCCCCGACCGATAGCCGTTGCCAGTTCGAGTGTCACGAAGCAGCCACCCGACCTCGTCCCGCTCCCACGCAAGGACGGGATCCTTGCCGTACGCCTCCTGCACTGCGGGCGACATCCGAGGCCCGCAGATCACCAGCATCCCAGCCCGGTTCAGGTCGATCCCGCCATCAAGCCCGACGTGATCAGACTTCACGGTCAGGTCGAACGTCCGCGCCAAGTCCTCCAACGCCTGCCCGGTCTTCAGGTCGTCCAGCGCGACATACGTCCGATCACTCGCAGGGTCAGGCCGCAGGGGAGTCACCACGATCACCTCACCGGCTCCCAGGAACGCGCCCTCAGGCGCCGGCCCCGTGTGCCGGATCTGGTGGATACGACCGCGGCTCAGCCCCGCCGCTTGTGCGATCTGCGCGTACGACATCCCCTGCGCGTGCAAGTCCTGGATTAGACGCCGCCTCAGCCGCGCCAACTCCGTAACCTCCTGCTGGGCCTCCGCCAGACGCTCAGTCGCAGCGCGCAGCAGCTCATACGGGTCGTCTATCTGCGCGATGCGCTCCAACTCACCTGGCATGACACCCCCTCCGGAGTCCACCAGTGAGTCTAGGACCCTAGACAAGGTGCCGGATAGCTCATGGCCAGTCGAGGAGCTCACAGTGCGCAAACGCCGCCGACGGCGCGGTATCGGCGGACCGCTCACACCGCCGCGCCGACGACGTCCGCCCAGACACGCCGCCCGACGCGTACCGCCTCCGTCCCCCAGGCTTTGGAGACCGCGTCGACGATCAGCAGGCCCCGCCCGGAAACGGCATCAGCGCTCGCAGGCCCACCGCAGAGGACCGGGGGAGTCTGCGCCCCGAGATCGACCACCGCCACCCGGACGTGCTCCGGATGTGCCTCCAGTTCGAGGATGAAGTGCCCCCCATCCTCACCGCTCGCCGTGTGCTGCACGGCGTTCGTGCAGAGCTCGCTGACCACGAGCTCCACTGTCGTAACTAGATCGTCCGGCACCCGCTCGACGACGAGCGCCCGAGAGAAGGCCCTTGCGTCACTGATCGATCCGAGTCGGCCCTCGAACAGACGAGACCAGCGCGTCACGTCGATCACCACCCGCGCGTCTAGGGGGCTACACACCCCGAGGAAGACGCAGCGTATGCCAGACCCGGAGATCTATTCAATACGTTCAGTGAATAGAGCCTAGAGCGTTCCGAAGCTCAGCGGCCGCCCTCTCCACCAGAACGCGCGCCTCGTCACCGAACACCGCGGCCCGCTCGAACTCCTCGAAGACTCCCGCGTACACCGCCACCTCTTCGGCGTCGGCCAAGGTCAGCTCACGCGTGAACGTCTCCACCGTGACGGCCGCCTGGTCGTACAACGCGAACCCATGCAACGGCACCCGAGGCATCACACCCACAGGAACCACACCCAACCGCACATGCGCCCACCCCGAAGCCTCAACCAGGTAGGCGAGCTGCTCGACCATGCCCTCACCCGACCCCGGCCAAGTCCGCAAAGCAGCCTCAGCAACCACGACTACCAACCGCCGCGCCCCATCACGAGCCAGCGAAGCCCACACGTCAGCATCACCGCCGGCCCTCGCAACAGCAGCGAACTCCGCCGTCCAGACCAGTCGAGGCAGCACTACCGCCCCGAACGCTCGGACGATCTCAGCTTCACGAGCCCACTCGACGCCGGCCCCAGCCCGAAACGACACCCCAGCATCAACCCGACGAGCCGCAGTCTCCTCGTACGCCGCCCGCACCAGGAGGGCGAGCCGCTCAGACTCTGTCGGCCCCAACTCCAACGCCCCGAACAACCGGGACACCACGTCCGGATCAGAGACGCGCCGCCCCGTCTCCACCCGAGACACCGTCGACTGAGGAACCCCAGCCCGCGAAGCCAGAGCAACCCCCGACAACCCGGCAGTCACCCGAAGCCGCCGCAACTCCTGCCCGATCTCCCGCAGCCGCTCAGCACCCATAACCGAGCGTTCTACCACCCGAACCCGGACCCCACAGCCACACGAGCGCCCAGACCACAACCCCACAGGTCAGCAGCATGCATGCCGTACCGGATGAGAACTTTCTCTACGTCTTCAAGGGCGCCGCTACGCGTCGCCGCCGGACGCGCCGGGCCGGGCATGCGGCCTCTCCGGGCCGACCCGCCCCGGAGCGTCCGGGAGTGAGCACCAACTGTCGTCCTAGCGACAAAGCCTTCTGAGCGTCCTGCCAGACCCGGGCGAGATAGAGCACACAACTTGCGCGAACGAGATGGTGATCTGGTCTGATCACCACAGCGTGCGATTGCGCGATGGGCCCTCTACTGGCCAAGATGCTCCCCTCGGCGCGCCGCAAGCGCACATGTAGGACGATCTCTGTAAGTTCAAGGGCTGCCCTAAGAGGTCATCAGGCCTAGAAGCAGGCCCCTAGGGGTAGCCAAGCTCCCGAGAGTTGAGGGATGGTGATGGCGTGGCGACCATGACCCGGCAACAGCGCAGGGCCACCCTGCGGGAGACCCTGGAGCTATGTGGATACAGCGGCGCTTTCCTATCAGAGAATTTTAGGATCTGGTCGCCAGAACTCGGTGTATCACCAGCCGATATCGTCGCATTTACCCGAATTGACCAGCAGGACATGTCAACGGCCGCAGTCGTCGCCGAAATCGTAGACAGCGTCCGTGAGATACGACAACACACGCTCCCCAATGCGGTAGCTCTCGCCGCTCC
>NZ_JBFARL010000035.1:0-52024 GCF_040674655.1 Actinomadura sp. NPDC049753
CACAAGGAATGCTGGTCGCTCTGCGGATTGTTTCGTGCCTGGTCCCTGAGAGTCATGAGTCCGGCCACGACGCGGCAGGCGTCGTGAAACTGCAGAAGGCCCCCCAAGTCACGCACTGGGATTCGCATTTCAGGCGGCATCTCCACTCCTTTTGGTGGCCGTGCGTGCTGTCCCCGCGTCCTTGCTCACGCGATGCCGCCCGTTTTCACGAGCAGGACGACCACCGGCACCGCGGCGGCGAAAGCAGCGGCCCCGGCTGCGATGGACCCGATGACCCGGCCACCGTCGATCCACTTCAGGAATGCGGCCAGCAGCGCCGCGATCAGCGCCACCAGGATCACCACGACCACGATGAGTACTCGCTCCATCTGCGGCTCCATCTCTACTGGGCGCGCGAAGCCGGCGGACGGTCGCGCGGGTTCCGGTGCGGCGGGCGGTCATCCCCGCCCGACACGAGAACAGTAGGAGGCTAGGGCCGCAGTGCTCGTCGAGCACGTTGTTTGGGTTTTCCCAGAGCCAGATTGATGTCCATCTGTGGATGTATGTCCGATTCTGTCGACATCAAGGGGCCACCCACTTGCGGTAGGGGCGCGGGAACGGGCCCGGGCGGCCTTCCCCGGAGGCGCGTCAGTCCGTGATGTCAAGGATCGTCATCGAGCCACGACCTTCGCGGAGGGGGAAGCGATCGCCGATCCGGCCCGTTTCCAAGGCCCTGCCGACCGGCTTGTTCGGCGAGACGCGGTCGTAGCCGTCGATGTCCACGGCGGAGATGACGAGGGTGCCTTCATCGCCGCCGCCGTAACGGACGTGGAAGAGGCGGCCGGGAGAGGCGAAACGGCAGGTACTCGGACGGCGGACGAAGCCCGGCCATTTCATCATGGCTTCCAGCTCCCTGAGACGGGCATTCAGGCCGCCAAGGTCGCCTTCACCGTCCACGGCGGGATTGGGAAAGAGTTGCGTGCTCAGCTTCCTCTCGATCGCGTCGATCTCCGCACGAACCCGATGGGCCGTCGAACTGGTGATGATGGCGCCGAGGCGCGCCCCCACCCCGTTATCTAGCCGGAGTCCACGGCGGCTTGCGAACCCCCGCAGGTTGTGGCACACCTCAGGGGAATCCGCGGCGGCGGCGCTCAGGCAGTAAGCCCTACGTCGCCGGTCCCACCGTAGATCAGTGGCCCTGGTGTACTCGCGCAGCGCACTGTTGTTCTCTCTGTTGTACGGGAAGTAGATCAGGATTTCGTCGTCGATCAGGTCAATCGCGTACCGCTGGCCCATGGACGCCCTCCCTCGACGGAACCGCGAGCCGACCATGCCACAGAGCCCTGACATTTCTTTCGTGAGAGGACACGGGCGTCCGATGCAGGAAGGCCGCCAGGGCTGGAGGTATTGGCGGAGCCTGATGGACGACGCCGCTGTAGCCGAGCGCGGCCAGTTCTTCGTGGCACCGCCGCGCGTTGGCACCTCCCTGACTCTAGCGATGCCGCAGGTAGGCGTCGTATGCCTCGAGATCTCTGGTGCGCTTACCGGCGCCGTTGTGGACCAAAAGCAGCCCGGGATCGGCAGCCCCGGCGAACCGGTGGACTGAGCCTTTTTAACGTGCGTTGAGCTCGCGGTTCTGGGGGACGTGGATGGCCTTGGTCAGGTGACCGGCAGCAGCGTAGCTTGGTCAGGATCTTCCAGTGCTTGAGTTGGGCGTTGGCGCGTTGGTCCGGTCCGCGGAGCTTGGCATGGGAGCGGTTGGCGCCCTTGCAGGACCCGGGCTTGTTCTTGCCCTTGTAAGGCGTCTTGACGTGCGGGCTGGCGCCGACGTAGCCCTTGTCGGCCAGCACCAGGAGTCCGGCGGCGGCCAGTTCACGGACCAGTCCCCAGATCCGGGCAACCTTGAGGTCGTAGACGGAGCCGGCCAGCGGCCCCGACACCCACACGATGGTTCCGTCCGGGGAAGCGATGACCTGCAGGTTCATGCCGTGCTTCTGGTGTTTCCCGGAGTGGAAGGGCCGGTCGGCCTTCACCCGGTCGATCGGGACGAGCGTGCCGTCCACGACCAGGTAGAGCAGGCCGTCCTTCTTGGCCTTGGTCAATGCCCGGCTGAGCTTGGGGGATCGGGCCGACAGCAGTGCCACCGTCTCGTTGACGCAGCGCAGGCGGTGGTGGTTCCGATGCCGAACCCGACGCCGAGCTGCGCGAACGTCTCCCCGTTCTTCAGGTAGGCCGGGGTCATCAACGCCTGCATGCCCGCCGGCAGTGCCCGGCCCTTGCTCCGGGTCTGCTTGCGGTGGCGGCCGACCACGCCGGTGACGTACTGCAGGGTCTGACGCGACAACGGCAACAAAGAACGATAGAAAAGCATATGAAGCCTCTGATGGGGTGGAGGGTTGTGAGAGATCACCTGTCCTACCAGGGCTTCTTCAAGTTTCGGGGCCCGCCACACCGCCTGCGATCATGCTGTGATCCCCACCCCAGGCGCTGGTGGAAAAGATTCAGTGGCGCTCTCCTCTTCGCGCTGCCGGCCGTGGCCCCTGCGCGGCGGGCAGGGACGCCGGAACATCCGCGGAGCACAGTGCGTCTTACCGGAAAGCGTTCGAACTGTCACGACCTCGGTTGGAAGTGGAACTGATGCGCGATCACACCGAAGTCGGCCCTTACGAGATCGCCTACCTGTGTGGCGGCCCCGAGCGTGTCGCGATGACCGTGCTGGTCAGGTTGGCCGGAGACGGTCAGATCAGGGTCTCGCCGGATCGGCACCGGGTGTACGCGGAACGGCGCGAACCCCGCGATCCCGTCGAGGCCGCCGCGCTGAAGGTCGTGCCGAAGGTCGGCAGGGTGCTCGGCCTGACCGTGCTGATGATCGCGGCCTCCCCAGCGGTCGAGGAAGTCGGCCGGCGGCTTCGGGCGGAGCGGCTGCTGCCGGGCTCCCGCGTCCGTGCGCTGTGGCAGTGGGGCCGGGTCCGGCGGGCCCGGCGGCTGCGCCGTGCGCTCGACCGGGGGCTGTCGCAGGGCGCCCTGTCCCGCGTCGCGGCCACCGGCGCCCCGGGCATCGCCGACCACGAACTCCGGACGATCTTCGAAACCCACACGTGGGAGCCGCCGGTATCCATCGAGATCAGCATTCCGAAGCCGCGGGTCAGTGATCCGCTTCCCGAAGTGCCTTACCGGTCCGGCTTGTACGGCGCGTACTCCGACTTCGGGGGCTACTGAACCCGAGCCCGCGGGGGGTGGAGCAGTCCGGCGGCGGGTCGGGGCCCACCGCCCGCCGGTCCTAGCGGACGGCCTGGCGGAGGATCGTGCGCATCTTCTCGGTGCGGTCTCGCGAGGATCGGATAGGTAGATCTCGTGGTCCAGGTCGTGGTGCGTAACATCCTGCACCTTCATCAGTGCGGCCCTGCGCGCGAGGGGAGCAGGCTCGTCCACGTAGGGGCCGCAGTGCATCATCCGCACGCACCGCCCGTCGATGTACGTGTCGGACTGGCTTTCCGGCGGGCGTGCGGGGGCGGCCTCCGGAGACGCCACCGATCCATTTACGACCTTGCCGCCACGGCTCGAGGCGTGCCCTGGACGGTCACGGCGAGTCCGTAGCGTGCTCAAGACGGTTGTCAGCGGCCGCGCTCTCGGGACTGACCCGACTACCCGGTCGGTAGGTGACTTTCCAGGCCGGTGCGCGAGGGGCGCCGGCGAGGTTGCCTACGTTCGCGCTCCGACCGGAACCGAGCAAGGACGAAGCGGTGCGCTCATCGCCTGGCTTCGGCACTCGCCCGCAAGTGATTCGACACCTGGCCGGAACCGGCACCGTACTGTACAGCAGCTTTACACAGCTCATCGGCGATCTGACGGGCCCTGAGCCAGCAGGGCGTGGACGGCGGTTTGCGCTGCCGGGTGCGCACGGCCGAAGGCCCGCACCTGCTCAGTCTTCCTCAGTGCGTTCGTCGTCCTCGCGCCCGCGCTCGATCCCGAGCAGCTCGTGGAAGTCGACGATGGCGATCGAGATGTGGTCGTTCGACTGCACCACGGCCTGGGCCTTGGCCGGATGGATCTGCACCTTGCCGCCGACGGTGCCGGCGGCCGCGTCCATCCGGGCCATCAGGCGTTCGGTGGTCCGTGCGATGAGGTCGAGGCGGTTCCGCCGGTCGGCCCCCAGCGCGAGCCGACGTCTCTCTGACTCCTCCGGAGCAACCAACGCACTCGCCTCCGGTGGTCGGGACCACCCGTCCGCCGCATTGGCGTTGTGCGCCAACTGCCACGACCGAGTCACGCGGGGGCGCGAAGGCGGCGCCTTCAACCAACGCTTGGCCGTTGCCGCCACAAACGCGCACCAGCACTCGCTTCTCAGCGACACCACCGCACATCACAAGATCACATGAGGCTGCCGTGGAACGGTTGTTGGGGAGCCCAACGCAGACTGGTCTTGATTGGCAGCAGAGTCGTACCGGTGAATACAGTGAGTACTCGCGTGACGCGCGACTATCTTGGACCGCCCTGCCGGCTGGTGAGCACAGGGTGCGCACGAACTGTAATGGATCACGGGGGATGAGGCGGTACGGTGCAATCCGCTGACCTGCGGAAGTGTGGACTTACGAGGACCGTGAATCACCCCATAACACGCCAAATATGGAACTGCTAATGCGGTTTGGGTGCAAGCCCATCCGGGGTTCAAATCCCCGATCCTCCGCCACTCTGACCAGGGACTTCGTCCAAGATTGCGATCTTGAGCGAAGTCCCTGTCGCGTTCCAGATGTCCGTTTCTCCTGCCCTGGTGTGCACGGGATGTCGGCGAAGTGCTTTCGTCCCCGGGCGATAGGGATGCTGGCCTCGTCCAGCGCTACGGTGCGCTCGCCGGCCTCGGACTTGGTGTCGTCGTACTCGTCGGCCTGGCTCTCGGAACCAGGACGTGTCTCGCGGACGGTCAGCGTGCCTGCCCCTGGAGGGTGTCCGCCCAGGCCAGTTCCGCGACCTCGGCACGACGCGACCCGCGAAATGCGACCAGGTGGAAGGGGGCATACAACCGCTCCTCCGCGATGAGGTCGAGGAAAGCGCCCGTCTGGGCGGCGTCCAGACCATCACCGGCCCGGGCACCCTGGCAGCCCGCGTCCGCGACACCTTCGCCGACGTCCTGGCAACACGCTTCCCTGAACCCAGCAGCGCCGGACGGTTGATCGCCACCGCTGGTGACGACGCGACGGTCCGTATCTGGGACGCGCCTACGGCACCTCCACGCTCTGGTCACTGACCACCAGGACACCGTCCACGATCTCGTCTGGACCAGCATTGAAGGCCACACGATGCTGCTCTCCTGCTCCAGCGACCGGACGATCGGCCTGTGGAGGCTGGACGAAACCTCACCTGGTGCCATCTCCGGTGGACGGATTCCCAGCAGCGACGTTCGTGAGGCCGTGACCTGGCGTCCCGGCTCGGACACCTTCGCAACCGCAGGGCACGACCGCACCCTCGTCATCCACCCCCGCGGCGAACACGACTCCACCGAGAGCCTGGCCGGTCGCAGACCGGTCAGACGGTCAACTGTGCGCGTCACGCGATCAACTGCGGCGGCGCGGAGGAGGCGAGACTGGAAGGCATGTCCACGCCTCAGTCCTCGCCGCCGTCCACAGACACTTCGCCGTCCGAGTCCTCGGCACGGTCCGGCGGCTCGACGAACTGGTCACCGATCGTCGCGCTCGCTGCCGGGATCGCGGTGCTCGTCGGTAGCGAGTTCCTGCCGGCGAGCGTGCTGCCCGCGATGGCCGGCGACCTCGGGGTCAGCGAGGGCACCGCCGGGCTGGCGGTCGCGGCGACCGCGGTCGCGGGCGCGGTCACCGCCCCCAGCATCGCGGTGTTGCTGCCGCGGACCGACCGGCGCACGGTCCTGACCGGGTTGCTGGTCGCGGCGGCCGTCTCGAACCTGGCGGTGGCGGTCGCCCCTGGTTTCGCCGTACTTCTCCTCGGCCGGCTCGTCCTCGGCGTTGCCATCGCCGGGTACTGGTCGTTCGCGTTCGGCGCCGGAACCCGCGCCGTGCCGGGACGCGACAGCGTGGTCTCAACGTCCATCGCGTTGGGCGTCACCCTCGCGACGATCGGCGGTGTCCCGTTGGCGTCCCTGCTCGGCGACGCGGTCGGCTGGCGGTTGGTGTTCGGCGTAGCGGCGGCCCTCGGCATCGCCGCTGCCCTGGCCGTGGCCCTGACGTTGCCGCCGGTACCCCCGCACCCGGCCGCCGGAATGGCGATGCTGCGGGCGGCGCTCGCCAACCGGTGGCTGATGGCCGGGGTGCTGGGCGTGGTCCTGGTCGCGTTCGGCAACTTCGCCGCCTACCCCTACATCCGGGTCGCGATCGAGGACATCGACGCGGGCGCCACGGTATGGCTGCTGCTGGCCTGGGGCGTGGGCGGGATGGCGGGCAACCTCGCCGCCGGGCGGTTCGCGGGACGGCTGCGCGCTGTGGTCGCCGCGGCCCCGCTTCTGCTGGCCGGCGGCCTGCTGGTCACGGCGACCGCGCCGTCCCTGCCGGTGCTGGCCGCGGGGGTCGTCGTGTGGGGCCTGGCCTTCAACATGGTCCCGGTCGCCACCCAGCTATGGGTGACCCGCGTCGAGCCCGAACGCGCCGAGTCGGCCCTTTCGTTGCAGGTCACCGCGTTCCAGGTGGCGATCACGCTGGGGTCGGCGTCAGGAGGCGCGCTCCTGGACGCCCGCGGCATGCAGGCGGCCTTCCTGCTCGGGACGGGGTTCGCCGCGGCGGCCGGGCTGCTCTTCGCCGCGCTGCGCGTCCCGCGCGGGTGACGGCTCCCGCCAGGCCTGCGGCGCGACGCCGTGGTGGGACGAGAACGCCCGGCTGAAGGCAGCGGTGGAGCCGTACCCGACGGCGGACGCGATGTACTCCACCGGACGCGAGGGGTCCGCGAGCAGCCGGCGCGCCTCCCGCATCCGGATCTCCCGGAGCACCTCCGCGGGTCCGCGGCCGAGTGCGCGGCGGAACCGCTCGCCCAGGGCGGAACGCGACAGGTGGACCAGGCGGGCCATCCCCTCGACGGTCCACGGCTCGGCCGGGCGGGCGGTCACGGCGGCCACCACCGCGGTGACGGCCTCGTCGGGAGGTCCGGCGTCGCCGCCCTCGTCCTCCTGCCAAGAGGTGGTCATCGCCGCGCCGATCAGGTTGCCGTAGCTGGCGGCGAACAGGGTCGGCCGGGACGCACGTTCGAGCGGGCACTGCGTGACGAGCGCCATGACGCCGCCATGCCGGGCGCCGAAGCCGCGAACCACCAGCGGGCTGGGCAGCCGACGTACCGGGACGGCCATGCGCAGGTCCGCTACAACCAAGGCGGACTCCTCGTGCCGCTTCGACGCGGTGAGCCGGTAAGCGGTGCGGGCGTCGATGAGGACGGCGTCCCCCTCGGCGAGCGACTGCGCCTCGAACGCCACCTCAAGCGTGAGTTCGCCCTCCAGCACCAGCGCCCACAGCGGGACCGGCGGTTCGGTGAGCACCGCGCCCGCCGGCAGTTGGACATGGTCCATGCCCGACATCTCCCACGCCGGTTCCGGGGAGGAGGTCTCGACGTCGTCTGCCCGTGAGATATCCACGATGTTCGCCACGTGAGCTGAAGCAGATACAAGACGACGGCCTATTCCCGCGTGTCCCGGATGGCGTCTCCAGGAGCGACGCAGATCGGATGCGCTCCGCGATACGCCGTGAGGGTGTTGTGCGGCAACAGGCGGGACAGGGGGCTTGACGTGGGACGGGCGTATTCGTGTCAGCCTTCATCCAGTTCGAGGAGGACGTGTGGCCCGTGACGATGGGCCCCCAAGTCCGGTCCAGGCGGATGAGCTTCCCGAGCCACGCCTGGCGTTGCCGGCCATGTCTCGGGCCCTGGATGCGTGACGCTTCCCGTGATAGGGAGCGATTATGGCGCTACCTCGCCCGTTCAACACCGAGATCTATGTCCACCCGGACATTGCCGGCCTGGAGGTCACGCAACTGGCCGCTCGCCTGCCTGATTGGGCGGGACGGCAAGCCACTGAGCCGGCCGACCGGCCTGCCGCCGAGGCGGCCATCCGCGGGTTGTATGAACTGGTCGGCGCACCGCAGCCTCAGCTGGTGTGGATCGACTCGCCCCGCGGGGATCCCGATTGGAACTGGAGTGAGTTCGGCACGCCGAAGCCCCAGGCGATCGCGGCCGCCCACGGTGTGCCGGAACCGGGCGAGTTCCTCCTGACCCTGCTCAGCGGTCATCGGGGCAAGAGGGGCGGATGGTTTTTCCGTAAACGGCGGCGGGCGGTCTGGAAACGGAGGCTGGCGCTGTGGAAAGAGCTCATCGAGTCCTGCGGCGGCTGGTGGCCCTTCGAGAAGATCTGCCTGGTGTGCGAGCGGCCCGCTCAGATCCGTCTCGCCAACGCGCCAAGGCCCGGGGAAGACCCTTTGGTGCTGCACTGCCGCACAGGTCCGGCACTGCGCTACCGCGACGGTTTCCACCTGTACGCGCTGCACGGAAGGGTCGTCCCCGACGAAACCCTCAGCGGCGAGCGGACAGGGGCCGGTCGGCCGTCCGGCTTACCGGAGAACCTGGCGGCACTGATCGATGACAGCAGTGCCGAGGCCGTCGCCCGGCTCGCCGGCAAGGACTTGCGTGGGGCCGACCTGCGGGGCGTCCGGTTCCCCAAGGGCACCGACCTGACAGGCGCCGACCTCAGCGGAGCCGATCTGCGCCATGCCGATCTCTCCTGGGCCGAACCGGGCCCGAGCCCGGGACTGGGAGCCGCGTTCGACGGCGCCAAACTCATCGGCGCGGATCTACGCGACGCCGACTTCGGCATCGTCGGCTATTTCACCGGCGCCGACATGACCGACGCCGACATGACCGGCGCCTACTTCGGCGGCGCCCCCGAGACCGGCACCTCGTCCTTCATTGACGCCAGGCTCGTGCGGACCAAGTTCATCGACGCCCACCTGGTGGGAGCCTATTTCACCGGCGCCGACCTCACCGGAACGGATTTCACCGGCGCCCGCCTACACTACTTTTCGGGATCGATTGACCCGAACTACATACTGTCGCGCTTCGCTCAGTGCACGTGGGACTCCACGACGAGATGGCCGGACGCCGAGATGGCCGAGGCCGTCCGCCGGGTATCCGACCCCATCGACCAGGACACCTTTCGAGTACACGAAGAGCCACCAATTTCATCCGTACGACAGGAACCCCTCCCGCAACCACCACCCCCTCCAGAGGGCGACCCCTTCTTCGACTTCGGCCGCTGATTGGCAGTCGTACCGCATGGCTGGATTCGATACCACCTGAAGCGGATTCGCCGGCGGCACGTCCACCGTCATTGCGTCGACGGCAGCCCCCGTCCGGGCCGCGCGGGTATGGGCTTGGACGTTTGACGCTGACGCACTCGCAGCGCGACCACGCATGGACGATCGATGTTGGGTCTTGACGGATCTTTGGAGGATGCTCAGACTCCTGCATGGGAGCGCTCCCACATATCCGGCTCACCCGTCCCGCCATGGCCGGATCGCTCAACGGTTCTCATGGGTGCGCCTCCTCCACCACCCCGAGAGTCTGGAGTACCGGATGAGACGAGGCATCGGGTTCCTCGCCGCGGCCGCGACGAGCATCGTCGCGCTTCTCGCCCCGCCGGCGCAGGCGTTGGAGCACGACGATCCGCTGGCAGGGAAGGCCAGGTTCTACGTCGAGCCAACGACGAACGCCGGGCGACAGGCTGACATTTGGGCGGCCGCGGGACGCGATGCCGACGCGGCGCACATGCGGGCCCTGTCCAAGGTCTCGCAGGCGGTCTGGTTCACCGGCGGCACCCCCGCCGAGGTGCGGACGGCAGTGCGGCAGACGATGGTCGGAGCCGCCAAGCAGCACGCCGTTCCGGTGCTGGTCGCGTACTACGTACCGGGCCGGGATTGCTCGCAGTACTCAGCGGGCGGCGCTCCGACCGAGGCCGCCTACCGCGCCTGGATCGACGCCATCGCCAAGGGAATCGGCGGTGGCCGGGCCGTGGTGATCGTGGAGCCCGACGGGCTGGCGCTGCTGTCCAGCGAGCCGTGGTGCAACGAGGGCGGTGGCGGTACCACCGGAACGCCGGAGGACACCGCCCGCGTCGACGAACGCTTCCGCGAGATCAACTATGCGGTCAGCGCCCTGCAGCGGCTGCCGCGCACCGGCGTCTACCTGGACTCCGGACACTCGGACTGGCAGCCCCTCAACGACTACGACGCCGGATACGGCGAACCGCGCGCCCAGCTTGGCATGGCCGGCCGCCTGCTGAAGGGCGGCATCGCCAAGGCCGACGGCTTCGCGCTGAACGTCTCCAACTACCGCAGTACCGACGAGTTGGTCTCGTACGGCACCCGACTGTCCAAGTGCCTGCGCTTCCGCCAGGAGACAGGCGCGACCGGCTGCTCCGACACCGACTTGGCCACCGTCCCCGACGATCCGCGCAGGCTCACACACTTCGTCCTGGACACCAGCCGCAACGGCCAGGGACCGTGGACGCCTCCGGCGGACAAGTACACCGACCCCCAGGTCTGGTGCAACCCGCCCGGCCGCGGCCTGGGCGCCCGGCCCTCGGCCCGCACCGGTGATCCCCTGGTCGACGCCTTCCTCTGGATCAAGCGTCCCGGCGAATCCGACGGCCAGTGCACCCGCGGCACCGCCGGCCCGGAGGACCCCGAGTACGGCGTGGTCGATCCCGCGGCCGGCGCCTGGTGGCCCGAGTACGCCCTGGGCCTCGCCCAGCGAGCCGTACCTCCCCTCCGCTGACGGACCCGATCCCGACACGGACGCCCCGCGCCCGCCACCGCCCCGAACCACGCCCCGGGCTCTGATCCCCGTTCGGATCAGAGCCCGCTCAGTTCCCGGCTCGCCGCGGGACCTCCGTCCCCTCGACGGCAGCCGCCGCGATCGAGGTCGTCGAGGCTGCCAGGTGCCTGCCCTCTACCGGCCCGAACCGACCGCGCGAACCCCTCACCCAAGGCACCTGGCGGCCGTAGACGCGTCCGACCGACCAAAGCCTGGCGAAGTACCGACCTTTGAGCGGCCGACGGTCGTCTTTGGACGGCTGTCGGCGCGGAGACGGACTTCTAGGTTCGAGATCGTGGATGTGGGAGCCGTGCTGCTCCTCCTGGCCCGCATCGACCATCACCTGCGCCGTTCCAAGGCGACCGTCGCGCCGCCACGGAGGTCCTGAACATGCGATCGCACCCGGATGCCCCCACCACGCTCGCCCGGTCGGCCTGGGCCCAGGGAACGCTGTACGCAGCGGCGGCGGTGCTGCTGGCCGGCGTCGCCTGGCTGCTCAATCCGCTCGCGAACTGGCTGGTGGGCTTGGAGCGGGCACCGATGCGGGGCCCCGCCGAGCTTCTGGTGTCCATCCCCGAGCCGTGGCTCACCATCGGCCTGGTCGCCCTGGGGGCGCTCGGGGGAACGGCCCTGATCTTCTTCGACTCCCTGGAGCAGACCTCGGTCACCGTGTCCGGCGAGCGGGTGATCCTGGAGCGGACGGGCCACTTCCAGGAGATCGCCCGCCAGCAGGTCGGTCACGTCTTCCGGGAGAATGACCGGCTGGTGCTGCTCGGCCTCAAGGGCGAGGAGATCGCCCGGGAGAAGTGCGACCTCAGCGCCCGGCGCCTGGCCGCGGCCTTCACCGAGCACGGCTACGCATGGGTGGCCGGTGACCCGTATGAGGACGAGTTCCGGATCTGGTTTCCCAAGACCCCGGAACTGCCCGAACTGGCGAACGCACTGCTCGCGGCCCGCGCGGACGCCATGAAGTCCTCGGATTCCGGCGACTCCGTCAAGGAACTGCGCCGCGAGCTGGCACGGATCGGCATCGTCATACGCGACAGGGGCAGGCAACAGTACTGGCGCGGCCCCGGCCGGCGATGACGGAGCGGCCCGGCGGCCGGCGCTCGCTCAGTCTGCCTGTCGCTTGAACGCGAACCGTGAGCGGGCCGGGGACGGTGAGGTGATGAGCCCTGGGTCCGTTACAGACCGGCCCAATCGTCGCTGAGGATCTGCCGCAGTCTGCGAGTCGTCCAGGCGGACCTGACCCGTCCTTACGCTGCGGTGGAGGTGGTCAGCCGGCTGTGTCGAAGGCTTCGCGGTTGGCGGCGATGGCGGGCTGGTGGTCCCGTACCCAGAGGACGAGGTGGTCGACGGCCTGCGCGAGCGAGCGGCCGAGCGCGGTGAGTTCGTACTCGACTCGCGGCGGGACCTCGGGGTAGGCGGTCCGGGTGATCAGGCCGTCGCGGTGCAGGGCGCGCAGGGTGTGGCCGAGCATCCGCTGGGAGATGCCGCTGATCTTCTCGTGCAGGGCGGTGTAGCGCATCGGGCCGGACGCCAGCTCCGTGACGATCAGGACGGTCCACCTGTCGCCGACGCGGGCCAGGATGTCCCGGACGAGTCCGATGGTCTCGACGCAGTCGGGAGCGATCCCCCGCGCCGTCAGTTCGGCGCGGAACGCGACGTCCATGCGATTCGGCCTTTCGCGTGCGTTGCTTACTTCAAAGTGCGTACTGGCGAGGGGGATTAATACCTGCCGGGCCGCGATTCCTACCGATCGTAAGCGTGGAGGCCCGCTGCGGCGGCCAGCGAACGGAGGACGCGGGATGAGCGACCAGGACACCGGACCGCGGCGGACGGACGGCGGAACCGACGTCCGCCACGACACCTTCACGCTCTCCCGGCGCCTGGACGCGCCCCCGTCCGCGGTCTTCGCCGCCTTCGCCGACGACGCGGTCCGACGGCGCTGGGTCAAGCTCCCCGGGTCGGGGGCGACATACCACCACGAGTTCCGCGTCGGTGGCGGCGAGACCGCTCAGAGCACCTTCACCGTCCTCGACGCGCCGCCGGAGCATCTCGACTACCGGTCGCGCTACCTCGACATCGTGCCGGAGCGGCGCATCGTCTACGTCTACGAATCCACGGTCAACGACCTGCTGCGCTGGACTTCCCTCGTGACGGTCCAGCTGGCCGGCGACGCCGGATCGACCGACCTGACCTGGACCGAACAGGTCGCCTTCCTGACGCGCACGGGCGACGGCTCCGCGGACCTTCCGCACCTGCGCGGCGCGACGGCGCTTCGCCTGACCGGCCTCGCGGTGGCGCTCCAGCCGCCGGAGCGGCCCGGTCCATTCAATTCCTCCGCCCATGTTCGCAACTGACTTCAAAGTGCGCGACCTTCCCTATGGAGGAAGGCCAATAATTCGCTCTTTCCATAGCAATAATGGCTTTCGCTTGCCCCCTCGACCGCAGGAGCACACCATGACCAGAATTGGGATCGTCCTCGGCACCACGCGCCCGGGGCGGGTCGGCCCGCAGGTGGCGGACTGGGTCGAGCGGACGGCGCGCGAGCACGCCGGCACCGAGTTCGAGACCGTGGACATCGCCGACTACGACCTGCCCCTGTTCGACGAGCCGCGCTCTCCGCTCATGGGCGACTACGAGCATCCGCACACGCGGAAGTGGAGCGCGAAGATCGCCGAGCTCGACGGTTTCGTGTTCGTCACCCCGGAGTACAACCGCTCGATCCCGTCCGCGCTGAAGAACGCCATCGACTACCTCTACGCCGAGTGGACCAACAAGGCCGCCGGCTTCGTCGCCTACGGCAGCAACGTCAGCGGCGCCCGCGCCGTCGAGCACCTGCGCCTCATCGCCGCGGGCCTGCAGATCGCGACGGTCCGCACCCAGCTCAACCTCTCCCTGATCAACGATTTCGAGTCCTTCACCACCTTCGTCCCCACCGACCGCCACACCGCGACCCTCCACCAGATGCTGACCGAGGTCATCGCCTGGAGCGGGGCCCTCGCTCCCCTGCGCGCGGCCTGAACGGAAGCACACTCCCGGTGCGGTGGAGAACTCCGCCGAATCAGTTGCCGGGGGTGCGGGAGAGTAAGCGGTGGGCGCGGAGGGTATCGAGGAGCCGCCGGCGTGGTTCGGGTTCCGGGCTCCTCGGGATGCACCGATCCCCGCACGGTGGTCGCGTGTTTGCTCGTCGCCGCCCACCTAGTGGGAGCCGTGTTCACCGGCGCCGACCTCACCGGAACGGATCTCACCGGCGCCCGCCTGCACTGCATTTCCGGATCGATCGACCCGAGCTACGTATTCCGGCACTTCGCTCAGTGCACCTGGGACTCCGCGACGAGATGGCCGGACGCCGAGATGGCCGAGGCCGTCCGAAGGGTATCCGACCAGATCGGCCAGGGCACCTTCCGAGTACACGACGAGCCACCGGTTCCGCCCGCCCGAGAGGAACCTCTCTCGCGACCACGAACCCCTTCACAGGGCGGCGATCCCTTCTTTGACTTCGACCCGTTGATTGGCGGCGATCTCCCTTACCCGTTGTCTCCACCTCCGAGGGTGGAGTCACGGGGCGGATCCTGGGGATCGGGTCGTTGCAGTTGGTCGGTCGGGATGTTGAAGAGCCGGCGGTAATGGTCCAGGTCGTCGAAGCTTCGGGAGTAGAGGCTGACGCCTGGTTCCGCGGCAGGAAGGTCGCTCATCTGGAGGTCGGCGACTCCGAGGAAGGTCCATCGGACGGTGTCGCCGAACTGGTTCAGGTAGCTCGTCTGCTCGCGTTCGCCGGCCCTCTCGGCCGCCAGCCGCGCCTCGTCCTCGGAGCCCGCGTTGATCAGGACGACGTCCTCGCTGTACCGCGCCGGACGGTAGCCGCCCTCGACCACGACAGAGAACACCAGGGCCGCGATGTAGAGCTGCTGCTCTTCTTGTTCGTCCACGCGCGATCCTCTTCTCGACAGTGGCCGTCCATGGTCTCAGCCGCGCCGGAAGGGGGCTTCCGGCGCGGCCGAGTCGCGGGCAGGGAACTTACGGCTTGGCCCACCTCTTGTCGGTCAGCAGCTTCCAGGCCTTGCGGCCCGCGGTGGTGCGGTCCACCTTGATCACGGCAAGGGTCAGGTCCAGGTACTCACTGGGGAACTCGCCGCGGACCACCGCCTTGCGGCAGCGGGAGATGTAGTCATCGGCGATCGCACCGTAGTTGTCGCTGACCTTGCAGCCCGCCGGCGCCGCCAGGGCGGCGGGCCGGACCGGGATCCCGCCGGCGGGGGCGGCGGCCTCGGCCCGCAGGTCCTGCGCGGTGACGCGCGGGGCGGCGCCGCGCAGGTTGGGGTTGTTCTTCCAACCGGTGCAGCTGTCGGCTCCGGTGCGCTGCTCGCAGACCTTCATCCGGACGATGACCGTGCCGGTTCCGGAGGTCGCGCAGGCGCCCACTCCTCGCTTCTCCCAGAAGGCGCCCTCCTGCCCGGAGGCGCGGACGTACTGGACCTGGACGGCGTTTCCGTCGTCCTCGCCGTCGCACAGCGTGACCTCCCGGCCCTCCAGCGAGGCGACCGCGACGTTACTGCCGTGCTTGACCTGGAACGTCGCGGCGGAGGCGGGGAGCGTGGTGAGCGCGAGCGAAGTCATCACGCTGAGCAGGAGGATGACGGGGGTGAGGAGTTTCCTGGTCATGGGTCTCCCTGGGAACTTGGGTCGGCGGCCTGTTCGACCGCACCGCCCATGCTGCGATCTTGCTCGCGGGGGAGACAGAGACATTCGCGCACATCCGGGGGGAGATGCGTGCACGCCCGGACGTCCGAAACGGTTACCGCTCGGCGTGGTCGCGACGGTAGTCGGCCGGTGTCATGCCGAACTCGCCGCGGAACAGCCTGCGGAAGTGGGACGGGTCGGTGAGGCCGCAGCGGGCCGCGATCTGCTGGACCGGCAGCGCGGCGAGGGCGGGGTCCGCGAGGTCGCGCCTGGCTCGTTCCAGCCGCCGGCGGCGGATGTGCGCCGCCACCGTCGATCCGCTGCCGGAGAAGACCTTGTGCAGGTGGCGCAGCGAGACATGGTGGGCGTCGGCGATCAGTTGCGGTGTCAGCTTTCCGTCGGCCAGGTGGGCCTCGATGAACGCCTCGATCCGGACGCGCAGGGTGCGGTGCTTCGACCCGGCCGCCAGCTCCTCCTCGCCCAGGCGGCCGGCGAGCACCGCCGCGAGCAGGTCGACCGTCACCGGCCCGAGCATGGCGTCGTGGATCGGCGTGGTGTCCTTGGCCGCCGAGAACAGGCTTGACATGTGCCGCACCAGGAGGCCGCCCATACCGCTCCCGTCGAAGGGGACCCCCGCCAGCGCGTCCACCTTCCTCTCCGGTAGCGGCAGCAGCGCACGGGGCACCTGCATGCCCATGTAGGTCACCTGCGTGGAGGTGGTCAGCAGCCGGTCCCGGCAGGGGACGCTGGAGTTCTCCAGGAAGAACCCGCCCGCCGGGTGGGAGCCCTCCACCTGGTCGTGGACGAACTGGCAGGCGCCGTCCACGACCACGTTCAACCGGTAGATGCCGGGATCGGCCCGTTTCACCTGCCTGCTGGTGCGAGCCGTTCCGCAGACCGGGGACGTGATCGCGGAGACCGTCACCGTCCCGAGGTCCACCGCCCGGCGGACCGTCCGGAAGTCGGCCGTGTGGGCGCTGGTGACCTGGCAGGCCATCGGCGCCCGCGCGTTCTTCTCCTGCCATTCGGCGAAACGGTGCTCGGGCGCTACGTCGTCGTTGTCGTATCGCAGGATTGCCACGGCACGGACCTCTCGGGACGGGACACGACTCGTCCCAAAGTCCATGACGTGCCCGGCACCCGTCAATGGTCCTCTCATCGAAACTTGACCAAGCCCTCGAACGAGGACCAGTTCCGGCCGCGGACCGAGCTTCGCGGCCCCCGAGCTCACCGCGAACTTCGGGAGCTCTGACCGAGCCCCGGGACCCGCCGGCGACGGGCCGGGGAGCTCAGCGCCAGCCGAGTTCGGGCGCCACGTGGGTCAGGAGGTTCTCCAGGACGTGGGCGTTGTGGTCGACACCGAGCTGGCTGGGGACGGTGAGCATGAGCGTGTCCGCGGCCTGGACGGCCTCGTCCTCGGCGAGCTGCTGACCAGGACGTCCGGTTCGGCCGCGTAGGAGCGTCCGAAGACGGCCCTGGTGTTCTCGTCGATCATGCCGATGGTGTCGTCCGAGTCGGCGTTCCGGCCGAAGCCGCGCGGAGGAGGTCGAGCATGGCCTGCCGCTCGCGCGGGAACAGCGGACGGACGTCGACGGGCGGTCCGAAGATCGTCACCATGTCACGAGCCGGTCGCCGAGATCGCCTGGGTGGCGCGGGCGACGACGTCCGCGGGCCCGTTGGGCGGGACGTGGGTGGCGAACTGCCACAGGCGTTGACCGGAGAAACGCTTGTAGTAGCGCTTGGGGCCCAGCCCGAAGTAGACCTCGTCGGGCTGGTACCAGACGTTGTCACGGAGCGCCGTGTAGGTCTGCGTCAGGACGGAGACGTTCAGGACCAGCGTTCCACCATCGGCCGTCCTGAGCGCGTAGACCGGCTCGGGCCTGGCCTTCCAGGTCGCGGCGCCCGCCCAGCGTCGCCCGTCGTTGATCTTGATGACGCCCTTGGCGAAGTCCCTGCCGAGCTCCGAGGTGAGCGGGCCCGGGGCCAGCTTGGCGGCGGGCCGCCTCCCGCGCGCGGCGGTGGTCAGGTACTCGGAGATCTGGGTGCCGACTCCGAGGGCGGCCCCGTCCGTCACGGCCGTCGCCGATCCGTCGGCGCCCCGGGCGATCGCCGGGAACTTCTTGCCCTTCGCCAGCCACACGCCGACGGCCGACTTGTAGGCCCCGCCTCCGGTGTCCGCGAACACGAGCAGTTCGGTGTTGCCCCCCTTGGTCTCCGACGCCGTGACGGCGAACCAGGCGGGGCCCGTGGTGTGCGGGATGTAGAACTGGGGATCCCGGTAGGAGAACGCGTTGATCTTCTTGTCGGCCTTGGCACGGATGCGCTGGTTGCCGGCCAGGTCGGCTTCGAGCATGGGGCCGGTCTCGTTGGAGCTCAGAATCTCGTCGGAGACCTGCGCGTTCGCCTGGTTGTTGACCTTCTGGTAGCGGGCGAAGACGGCCTTCGCCTGCGCCTCGGTCACCGAGGCGGCCGCGGCCGGCCGGCTCGGCGAGGCCGGGACCTTCCGCTCGTCCCCGCCGGCGTCGCTGGTGCCGCATCCCGCGACGAGCGCTCCGAGGACGGCGACGCCCGTCACCATGTGCAATCGAATCTTCGGCGGCTGGCCCGCGTTCGACACCTCTTACTCCTGTCTCACCTGGGGCCTTACATTAAGGACAGCTTCAAGAGGTGACAGTGCGTGCGCGGGGGCCGGTCGCAACCGCGACGACCCTCCCGCGTCCTCCCGGTGGCCTGCCGGAGGTGCTTCCGAGGAAGATGGCGGTAGGAGAGGCGTAGCACCCGGGAGGAACGATGCTGTTCAGGCGGGAGGTCCTTGAGGGGATCGCGGGCGGGCGGATCGACCGGGTGTTCCGGGTGTGGGCCAAGCCCCCGGTCCGCGCGGGAAGCACCCAGCGCACCTGGGCGGGGATCATCGTCATCGACTCGGTCGCGGCCGTCACCCCCGAGGAGATCACTGAGGAGGACGCGCTGCGTTCGGGCTTCGACAGCCGCGCGGAGCTGCTCACCGCCCTGTCCAAGAGCACCAAACAGGGCGGTTACCACCGCGTCATGCTCCGTCTGGGCGGGCCCGACCCCCGAGCGGAGCTGGCCGGGAACGCCGACCTGACCGACCAGGAACTGGCCGACCTCAAAGCCGCTCTCGACGCCATCGACACCCGTAGCCGCCGCGGCCCCTGGACCCGCGAAGTCCTCCGCCTCATCGAGGAACATCCCGGCCTGCGCGCCCTGGACCTGGCCGAACGCCTGAACCGCGACAGACTCCCTTTCAAGGCCGACGTCCGCCGCCTCAAAGCCCTGGGCCTCACCGAAAGCCTGGAGACCGGTTACCGCCTCACTCCGCGCGGCAAGACCCTCATGGCCTACCTACGCTCCTTGACCGAATGACAGGTCCTCCGTGCGCCGGGCAGGGGTGTGGTTAACCGAACCTCGATCCGCCTGCTTCCACGATCGACCCGAGGACGCCCCCGGACGAGCCTGGAGACATCCGTTCACGCAGTTCGGAAGGTGTCTCATGGCGATTCTCGTTTCCCGCGTCACGCGCCGGTCCCGCTTCGGCTCGCCGTTCTGGCGGCGTTCCGCGTACGCGCTCGCGGCCCTGCCCGCGGGGCTCGCCTCGCTCACGGGGGCGCGAGCGCAGCCGGCACTCGCGCACCGCCTGCTGGACGTGCCGTCCGCGCGTCCCGGACGGTTCCGAACGATCCTGCACGCCCTCCTCTCGCTGCCGCTCGGCGTCCTGTCGCTCCTGGCGGCCGCTTACGGGTGGGGGATCGTCCTGCTCAACCTGCTCTACCCGGCCCGCTGGCTCATCGGGATGGGCGGTTCGCTGAAGGACGCCTGGGGCGGCCCGACGCTCGCCGGCGCCTGGGCCGTCCACGCGGCGGGCGGGCTGGTGATGCTGCTGCTGATGCCCGTCCTGATGCAGGGCATCACCACGCTCCAGGCCCGCCTGATGCTCCGCGTCCTCGGCAAGGCGGACGGGACAATGGGGCGATGACACAGGTGCTGAGGGCCCCGGCCGTCCACCGGGCCTGGACGGAGGCGCTCTACCTGCTCGCCGGCGCCCCGGTCGCCCTGGCCGGGGTTTACTACGCGGTGTTCTCGGGCGCGTTCGGCATCGTCCTGTCGGTCACGCGGCTGGGGGCGGCCGCGACGGCGGCGGTGCTGCGCGGCGCCTGCCGCTTCGGGGAGCTGCACCGCCGGCTCGCGGCCGTCCTGCTGGACGAGCGAGTGCCAGCGCCCGGCACGCCGCGGGCGCGGGCCGGGCTGCGGGCCTGGGTGCGGGACGCGCACGACGCCACCGGCTACCGCGCGTTCCTGCATCTGCTCGTCCGGTTCCCGCTGGCCGTCCTCGGCGTCGCCGTGGTGCTCGTGACCTGGGTGTACGGATTCCTCCTGCTCACCTATCCGATCCAGCTCCCCCTGCACCTCAACGAGATCACCACCCGCGACCCGGGCGGCGGGGTCCGGCACGGCCTGGTCGTCGGCGGGTTCTACTTCGACACGTGGCAGCGCAGCCTGCTGGTGGCGCTGGCCGGCGCCGTCCTTCTGGCGCTGGCGCCGCGGGCCGTGCGGCTGGCCGTCCGTCTCGACCTGGCGGTGCTGCGGTCGCTGCTCGGCCCGCGGCCGGACGACGCGCGCATCCGCGACCTGGAGCGGAGCCGGTCGTACGCGGTCGAGGACGCGGCGGCGACGCTCCGCCGGATCGAGCGGGACCTGCACGACGGCGCGCAGGTGCGGCTCGTCTCGCTGACCATGACCCTGGCCGCGCTGCAGGAGACCCTCCCGGACGACACCCCCGAGCCCGCCCGCGAGCTGGTCGCCGCCGCGCGCACCGGCGCGCGGGAGGCGATCGCCGAGCTGCGCGAACTGGTCCGCGGCATCCACCCGCCCGTCCTGGACCAGGGGCTGGACGCGGCGCTGGCGACGCTCGCCGCCCGCAGCCCCGTCCCGGCGGAGCTGGAGACGGACCTGCCGGTCCGGCCGTCCGCGGCGATCGAGTCGATCGCCTACTTCTGCACCGCCGAGCTGCTGGCCAACGCGGGACGGCACGCGGCGGCCCGCCGGGTCGCCGTGTCCGCCGTCCAGCCGGGGGACGGCACGCTGCGGCTGTCGGTCACCGACGACGGGAAGGGGGGCGCGCGGCCCCGTCCCGGCGGCGGGCTCGCCGGGCTGGCGGAGCGGGTGCGTACGGTTGACGGCGAGCTGTCCGTGCAGAGCCCGCAGGGAGGACCGACCACCGTGACCGTCACGCTCCCCCTCACCACCTCATGACCGGTCTGCGCGTGGTGATCGCCGAGGACGCGGCGATCCTGCGGGACGGCCTCGCCCACCTGCTCGGGCTGCGCGGCCACACGGTGGTCGCGGCGGTCGGCGACGCGCCCGCGCTGCACGCGGCCGTGGCCGAGCACGGGCCGGACGTCGCCGTGGTCGACATCCGGATGCCGCCGACGCACACCGACGAGGGGCTGCACGCCGCGATCGAGCTGCGCCGCGTCCGTCCCGGGCTCGGCATCCTGCTGTTCTCGCAGTACGTGGAGACGCGGTACGCGGCCGAGCTGCTGGCGGGCTCGCCCGCGGGCGTCGGCTACCTGCTGAAGGAGCGGGTGTCCGACCTCGACGACTTCGTGGACGCGCTGAAACGCGTCGCCGCCGGCGGCACCGCGCTCGATCCGGAGGTCGTGGCGCACCTGCTCGGCGCCGCCCGGCGCGACGACGGGCTCGCGTCCCTCACCCCGCGCGAGCGGGAGGTCCTCGGCCTGATGGCGGAGGGCCGGACGAACGCGGCGATCGCCGCGTCCCTCGTGGTCACCGAACGGGCCGTGGAGAAGCACATCGCGAACATCTTCACCAAGCTCGGCCTCGCGCCCACGGGCGCCGACCACCGCCGTGTCCTGGCCGTCCTGCGCTATCTGGGAGCGTCCTGATCATCCGTTGAGGGGCGTCCTGCGACCGGGGGCGGGCTCGGCCTTTCACCGAGCCCGCCACACCGGGTCCCCACCCGTGCGTCAGCGCTGGAGTGTCAGCAGACCCGGCCGGTAGGGCAGGAGGCCGTAGTCGCCACCGGAGTTGGGGCTGCGCCCTTGGTAGAGCAACTGCAGGTTGCAGGGATCGACGGTGAAGGTCTGGTCGGCGCTGGTGCGGATCAGTTCGCCGTGGCTGATGTCGTTGGTCCAGGTCGCGCCGCTGTTGGCCTTGCCGGCGAAGGGGTTACCCTCGGTCGCGGCCTGCGGGGTCCACGAACCGTTCAGGCTGGTGGCCGTGAACGAGCGGAAGTAGCGCCCCTGCGAGCCGATCGCCTCGACGATCATGAGGTAGCGGCTCTGGCCCTGGAGCTTGTAGACCTGGACGGCCTCGAACAGGTTGTTGGTCGAGTCACTCATGACCACTGTCGAGGTCGTGCCGAAACTGCCCGGGAAGTTCCCGATCGGCATGCCGGCCCGATAGATCTTGCCGTTGTCACCGGCGAAGAAAAGGTACATGTTCGTGCCGTCGCCGATAAGCGTCTGATCGATTGGGCCTGTTCCGGAGCCGGTGATGCTTCCGGAGAAGAGCACCTGCTGTGACGACCAGCCATTCGGGTTGGTGGGGTCGCTCGACGTCCGGTAGGAGAAGGCGGTTCCACCCCACTGGTAGGCGAGCACCCAGATGTTCTTCGGCGCGAAGTAGAAGAGCGTGGGCGCGACGGTGGAATTCGACATCGTGTTCTGGCTGGCCGAGGCCATCTCCGACCAGTTGGTGAACAGGCCGAAGTTCATCGAACCCCACCTCGTCCCCGTGTCGTGCGTCGTCGCATAGACGAGATGCCGGCCGTTGTAGGGGGCGACGGTGAAGTCCTTGAGCGAGACCCACCCCGACTTGGGCTGCGCGAGCGGGCCCGTTGACGTCCAGCGGTACGCCGACGGGAGATCGCACGCCGGAGTGGAGTCGCCGCCGACCGGGACGAGCTGCCACTGCTGGTTGTCGCCGCCCCAGTCGTCGTACTGGACGATGTTCGCATTGTCGGCGGTGGAGCCGCCCTGCACTTCGAGGGCCTTGCCGCTGTGGCGCGACACGAACCTCACGTAGCCGCCCGGGCTGTCGGCCAGCCGCCACTGCTGGTTGGCACCGTTCAGGTCGGACCACTGGACGATCGAGCCGCCGTTGGCGGTGGAGAAGTTGTAGACGTCCAGCACCTTGCCGGAGTGGCGGGACCTGATGCGGTAGTAACCGTCGCCGGAGTCGACGAACTGCCACTGCTGCTGGTTCTGATCGTTTCTCGTCCACTGGGTGATGCGGGCGCCGTCGCCGGTCGCCAGGTTGTAGACGTCCAGAGCCTTGCCGCTGTTGCGGTTGACCAGGACGTACCACTTGTTCACATCCACTGTCGCGGCCTGGGCGGGCTGTGGGTTCGTCACGCACATGAGCACCGAAAGCAGGAGCGATGCCAGCACCGCACCGGTCCTCAACATGGCCTTCTTCCTTTCGTCGGGCGTGGATGTTAGCGCTAACAATTTCTGTCGGGCGGGACCTTCTCTCCATCGGCGGTCGGGGGGTGGCGGTGGCCGGAGTAAATAACAGGCGGAAAGGCATCGTCAAGGGCCCGGGAACTTCGAAAAGTTTCGAGCGCCTGCCCGGCCGAAAGATCACGCATACGGCGCCGTGAAAGATATGGAAACTATTGACGGAATCTGCGGGGACTCACACACTGAGTCCGCGACGCCCTGGTGGTGTGTGCGTTCCTGTGATGGAGCGCGGCGTCTTTTACACGGCTGTGTTCCGTGCTCCCACCCCTCGTTCATTCATGGAGGAACAGACGTGCGTACGAATGCCATGCCCAGGTCCGGGATCCGCAAGCGGGCCCTCTTCGCAGGCGCCCTCGGGGTGCTCAGTGCGGCCGCCGCTCTGGTGGCGCCTTCGCCGGCCGTCGCCGCGGAGAGCACGCTGGGCGCCGCGGCGGCGCAGAGCGGCCGCTACTTCGGCACCGCCATCGCCTCCGGCAGGCTCAACGACTCGGCGTACACCACGATCGCATCCCGCGAGTTCAACATGGTCACCGCCGAGAACGAGATGAAGATCGACGCCACCGAGCCCCAGCGGGGCCAGTTCAACTTCAGCTCCGGCGACCGCGTCTACAACTGGGCCGTCCAGAACGGCAAGCGGGTGCGCGGCCACACCCTGGCCTGGCACTCCCAGCAGCCCGGCTGGATGCAGAGCCTCAGCGGCGGCACGCTGCGCCAGGCGATGATCGACCACATCAACGGAGTCATGGCCCACTACAAGGGCAAGATCGCCCAGTGGGACGTCGTGAACGAGGCCTTCGCCGACGACGGCTCGGGAGGCCGCCGCGACTCCAACCTGCAGCGCACCGGCAACGACTGGATCGAGGTCGCCTTCCGCACCGCGCGCGCCGCCGACCCGGCCGCCAAGCTCTGCTACAACGACTACAACATCGAGAACTGGACCTGGGCCAAGACCCAGGGCGTGTACGCGATGGTCCGCGACTTCAAGCAGCGCGGTGTGCCCATCGACTGCGTCGGCTTCCAGTCCCACTTCAACAGCGGAAGCCCCTACAACAGCAACTTCCGCACCACCCTGCAGAACTTCGCCGCCCTCGGCGTCGATGTGGCCATCACCGAACTGGACATCCAGGGGGCCTCGGCCACGACCTACGCCAACGTCACCAACGACTGCCTGGCCGTCTCGCGCTGCCTCGGCATCACCGTCTGGGGCGTGCGCGACACCGACTCGTGGCGCTCGGAGCAGACGCCGCTGCTGTTCGACGGCAACGGCAACAAGAAGGCCGCCTACACCTCGGTCCTCAACGCCCTCAACGGCACCTCGTCTCCCCCCACCGGCTCCGGCAAGACGATCAAGGGTGTCGGTTCGGGCCGTTGCCTGGACGTGCCGAACGCGAGCACGACCGACGGCACCCAGCTCCAGCTGTGGGACTGCCACAGCGGAACCAACCAGCAGTGGACCTCCACCGACGCGGGCGAGCTCAGGGTCTACGGCGACAAGTGCCTGGACGCCGCCGGGACCGGCAACGGCGCCAAGGTCCAGATCTACAGCTGCTGGGGCGGCGACAACCAGAAGTGGCGTCTCAACTCCGACGGATCGATCGTCGGCGTCCAGTCCGGCCTGTGTCTGGACGCCGCCGGCAGCGCCAACGGCACCCCGATCCAGCTCTACTCCTGCTGGAACGGCAGCAACCAGCTCTGGAGTCGCGCCTGACCTGCCATAAGGGAGAGGCGCACAACGGAGTGGAGCCAGGTATGCCCTGGCTCCACTCCGTCACCTTCTGTGGCTACCCCGCTTCGGGGGCGCTGCGGTGGGTTCGTGCGATGGGCATGTACGTCGGAGATGCGTCAGTGGTCAGGAACGCCAGGACCATGGCGCGCACCGCTTCGGCGTGCTCCATCAGCAGCAGGTGGCTGGCGTTGGGCAGCACGGCCAGTTCGGCGGTGGGCAGCGCGCGGTAGAGCGCCACCGTGTGGTCGAGGGTGACCAGATCGTCGTCGCCGGACAGGACGAGGGTCCTGGCCGTCACCGCGCGCAGCTCGGCCGGGTCCGGCCTCGGCTCGGTCGCGGCCGCGTGCGCGATCTTGCCGAGGACGACCGGGAAGTGGTCACGGCCGTCGGGCGACACCTCGGCGTAGGCGTCGACGAGCTCGGCGGGCATCTCGCCGTCCGCCGACGGCTTGAAGATCAGTCCGTCCAGGTCGTAGGCCGTGCTGATGAGGACGAGGCGCTCGACCAGGTCAGGGCGGCGCATCGCCACCCACAGCGCCACCGTCCCGCCGGCGCTGTAGCCCACCAGCCGGGCCGGGCCGCCGACCACCCGCTCCAGGAACGCGATCGTGTCCCGCGCCATGAGCTCCATGGTGATCGGACCGGGGGCGTCGGGTGTGCGGCCGTGTCCGCGGCGGTCGGGCAGGTAGATCTCGAACGTGTCGGCGAGCCCGTCGAGATTGCCGGTGAAGGAGCGGCCGTCGGTCAGCCCGCCGTGCAGGAGCACCACGGGGTCTCCCTTGCCGCGCTGATCATGCCACATGGGAACGATGTCGGTCATGCACTACATACGGGACGGCGGCTCAGGAGTCATCGGCAATCCGAACAACGCGAACAGGGACGGATCCAGGTAGGTCGTCGTGCTGGTGATCAGTCCGTCGCGAAAGTCGATGACGGCCAGGCCGAACGCCTTCCCGTCCCGGTACTGCGCGAACGCCGGCGATCCGTTGGCCGCCGTGCGGATCAGCCGGTCATCGGCGCAGGCACCGGCCGCACCCGCCAGGGCGGCCCGGATCGCCTCCCGGCCCTTGAGCCACCAGGCGAACGGCGGCATCGACATGGTGGCGTCCTCGCGGAGGAGCGACACCAGGCCGTCGACGTCGTAGGAGGTGAACGCTTTGACGTACCGTCCGAGCAGGTCCTCGTCGATCTCGCCGCTCCCGCCCGGCGTGCGACGCGCGGACATGGCTGCACGCGCTCGCTGCAGGGCACTGTTGACCGCGGCGGGGCTGCTGTCGAGCAGCCCGGCCACCTCCTCCGCCGACCAGCAGAGCACCTCACGCAGGATGAGGACGGCCCGCTGGCGCGGCGGCAGAACTTGCAGGGCGGCGACGAACGCCAGCCGGATCGTCTCGCGGCCCGCGGCCAGCTCGGCCGGATCGCCGTCAGAGGGCAGCGCGAGCCGGTCGGGGATCGGTCGCACGAAGGCAGCGGCTCCCAACGGCGCGCCGAGGGAAGCGCCGGCGGGTGAGGACGGGCCGAGATCCATCGCGAGCGCGCGCCGCTGGACGCTACGGGTCATGTCGAGGCAGACGTTGGTGGCGATCCTGTGCAGCCAGGTGCGCAGACCGGCTCTGCTCTCATCGAAGCGATCGGCGTTCTTCCAGGCGCGGAACAGGGTCTCCTGAACGGCGTCCTCGGCCTCGGCGGCGCAGGCGAGCATGCGATAGCAGAAGCCGGTCAGGTCGACCCGGTGCGCTTCCAACCGCTCCTCGAAGGCCACACGCCCACCATATTCAGGGCCTTGCCCCCCGGGTCCGCAGGCGGCCGCGGTGGCGGAGCAGCATGCACGTGCGGCGCAACCGCCTCGTGAGTACCTTGCCCCCTCCCGCCCGGCTCGGACGGTCAACCGCGGAGCGCGCCCGGAACATCAGAAAGGGCGCCACGGAAAACCAGATGGAGGACGGAAGGCATATGCCGAAACGAATCGAAGTGCCGGATGACCCGAAAGTGCACCTCGACGATGTCGCGCACGACGCGCTCGAAGAGGCCGAAGCGTCCAACGAGCCCGTGACGTTGGTCTACAGGGGTGCGGAGGTCACCGTCACGCCCGAGACCAAGTCCGGCCCGGCAGCGATCACCGCCCGTCTGCTCGACGCAGCCGGGCGCTGACACGCCCCACCAGCGATGGTCCAGCCCGGTGGCTGGGCCATCGTCCTCGCTGTCGAGCGGCGTGGCGCTGGGGTCAGGCGACGACGGCGAGGAGGGCTGTGATGGCCTGGGTGAGTTCCGCGTCGCCGCTCGTCGTCGATCGCTGACGGGCCTCCTCCACGGTGATGCCTCTGGTCGCCAGGCGCCAGAAGGTGTCCTGGTCCATCACGACGCATGCGGTCGGCTCCCCGTGGGGCCGAGCCATCTGCCATCGTCCGTCCTGCCGGACCGCGTCCCACCGGCCGCCTGCCGGGCCGAGCACTTCCAGCCGAGCGGTGTGGCCTTCGGGACGGTCGTGCATCCGCAAGGCGTGCGGCAGGCCGCGCGCGAAGACGTCCAGGACCGGGGCCATGAGGTCGGGTTCTTCGGCGCCCGGGACGGAGACGGCGTCGCGCACCTGCTGCTGGTGGACCCAGAACTCGGTGAAGTCGCGTCCGATGTCCAGCCAGGCGGGGCTGTCGATGTCTGTGGCGGCCCAGGAGACGTTCAGGTCGGCGGGGGCCTGGAGGTCTTGCGCCGCCCATACGGCGTCGAGACGCGGCCCCAGGTGATCCAGCAGTTCGATCAGCAGTTGGGGACTGAGCTGGCGGGACGCCCTGACGAACTCCTCGTTGGTGCGTGCCAGGTAGGAAGGAAGCGTCTCGTCATCGGCGAATATCGCGCCGCCGTACCCGTCGCGGCTGCCCGACAGGCGCCGCATGTAGTCGTTGAGCACGTGAGCGACGACGTCGTGCACGTCCCAGCCGGGACAGACGGTGGGCGTGGCCCACTCGGCCGGGCTCAGGGTGCGGAGCAGGCCGAGCAGGGCCTGCCGCTCGCGCGGGAACAGCGGACGAACGTCGACGGCCGGGCCAAAGATCATGATCACATGACCCTACCGACTGCCGTCTCGTCCTCCACAGGTTCTTCTGGCGGGCGGGCGTTCGATGATGTGGCGGGCATCGCCGCAGCGTGCCGGGGATGAACCGCCCTGTGGCGGATTTGGCCGAGCAGATCCGCGCCGATCGGGACTAGTGTTACCGACTGATGGGTGGACCTCATCCGGTTCACGTGCCGACATGATGCGACGTACGACCGGCCGCCGACGCCGGGCCCCGAAGCGCTTTGCCGGAAACGGCCAACGGCGCACAATGGGTCCGGGACACGCGAGAGGATCGGACAATGGCTCGACGGTGGCGAAACGACCCGATGGTGCGGGCGCGGTAGGCGCCACCGCCGCTCGGCACGGTCGCCGGGGACGCGAGCGAACGCGTCATCATGAGCACCCGATCGCGGCTCGAGACCCCGCCTGGCGGCCGTGCGGCGAGGCCCCGTCGAGCACCGAGGTCAACGCGGACCCGGTTGCGCGGTGGGACCCCTGGCCGCGTGAGATGGTAGCGATCACAGGAGCCGGGCAGGGAGCAGAGACGACATGATGCAAGGCGTGAAGGCGGCCGTGGTACTGGCCGGGCCGAACGACCCGAACACCCAGCAGCTCGCCGACTGGCTGCGCAATATCTTCGGGCCGCTGTTCCTGGTCATCATCGGGATCGTGGCCCTGTTCTTCCTGTTCACCCGGGAGATCACGCGGTTCGTTCAGTTCATCGTGCTCAGCATCGTGATCGCGGTCGTCTTCTACTACCCCGGGATCATCACGATGGTGGCCAAGGGAATCGTGCAAGCGCTCGGCGTCGAGGAGACCGGCTAGGCCCGCGCGTCGACTCCAAGGTCAATCGCCGGGACGGTCCCGCTCAGCCGGTCACCGGTTGGGAGTTCTGGTCTCGGTGGGCTGCGGGCAAGGTCTCCGGGGTGGCTTCGGCGGTGAGGAAGCCGCCGGACTGGTGGTGCCAGAGGCGGGCGTAAGCGCCCTCGGACTGGAGGAGTTCCCGGTGGGACCCCTCTTCGAGGACGCGGCCGCGGTCGAGCACGACCAGGCGGTCCATGCGGACGACCGTGCTCAGACGGTGTGCGACGACCAGTGCGGTGCGGTCGCGCATCAGGTGCCACAGGGCTTCCTGGATGAGGAGTTCGCTTTCGGAGTCCAGCGCACTGGTCGCCTCGTCCAGGAGGAGGATCGGGGTGTCTCGCAGGATGGCGCGGGCGAGGGCGATGCGCTGCCGCTGGCCGCCGGAGAGCTTGACGCCCCGCTCGCCGACCAGCGTGTCGAACCCGTCCGGAAGGCTCTCGACGAACTCGGTGACGTGCGCCGCCCGCGCGGCTCGGAGGATCTCGGTCTCGGTGGCGCCCGGCCGGGCGAAGGCGATGTTCTCGCGCACCGACCGGTGGAACATCGCGGGCTCCTGGGGGACGTACGCGATCATGTCGCGCAGATCGCGCTGGCGCAGCCGCGCGATGTCCTGGCCGCCGATGAGGATGCGGCCGCCGTCGACGTCCATGAGGCGCAGCAGCAGCCGGGAGAGGGTGGTCTTGCCACCGCCGGACCGGCCCACCAAGCCGATCTTGGCGCCGCTGGGGATCTCCAGATCCAGGCCCTCGAACAGGGGCGCGCCGCCGCCGTGGGCGAAGCGCACCCGCTCGAAGCGGACCGAGGCGTCGACCGGACGCAGCGGCTGCGGGTCGGGCGGGTCCACGACGGTCGGCGGCGTCAGGAGCAGCTCGGTGAACTGGGCGCTCTCGGTGAGCGTGCTCTCCATCCGCCGGTAGATCTGGTTGAACTCGAACATGATCCGCGTCGCGTTGGTGTAGTAGGAGAACGTCACCACGATGGCCTCCACCCCGAGGCCGCCGCGGAGCGCCACCGCGACGAGCAGCCCCAGGGCGCTGGTCAGGATCGACATCGGAGCGACGATCGTGTCGACCCGCAGGTTGGCGTAGTCCCAGGAGCGCAGTGCCAGGCGGTTCTGCTCGGCGACCCGGCCGCGGAACTCGACGGCCTCCCGCTCCTCGGCGGCGAACGCACGGACCGTCTCCATGTTGGTCAGCACGTCGGCGATGTGGCCTGAGACCCTCACCTTCGCCGCCTCGCGCCTGTCCACCAGCGCCTGCCTGCGGCGGATGAACGGGACGACGAGGAAGCCGGTGAAGACGATGAGACCCAGGAGGACGACGACCAGGAGCGGGTGATACCGCCAGAGGATCACCGAGGCGAAGGACAACGGGATCACGTTGGCCACGACCGAGAAAGTGAGGGTGTCGGCGAAATTTTCGAAACCGCCGCAGAAGCTCAGTATCCGTTTGGTCAGCGACCCGGCGAAGTTGTCATGGAAAAACGCGGCGTCTTTGGCGAGCAACTCGTCCATGCCGGCGTTGGCCAGCCATTCGATGCCCCGGCTGTTCGTCCGGTTGAGGAAGTGCAGCCCCACCCTCCACAGCGCCTCGCCCGCGAACATCAGGCCGGCGAATCCGAGGACGTAGGGCAGGAGGGCGGCGAGATCGCTTTCCCCGCCTTCGGCCAGGTGGCCCACCAGGGCGGCCACCATCAGGGGGGTCAGGTAGAACAGGCAGGTATTGCCCAGCGCGGGCAAAGTCAGCGCCGGAAGCGAGATGCGCCACTGGCGGCGCAGTACATCGCCGTAAAAGCGCAGGGCCAGCAGAACCGCGCGTTGCCGGGCCGACTTGCCGCCTCTGGACCCACCTCGTAGCACTGCCACCCCGCCCTCCACGCCGCCGCGCATCCATGCTGCCCCAGATGGTCGGCGCAAAGCGAACGCATTTTGTCGGCACTCAAAACGATCACGTGATTTCAGAAACAGCGGCGTCCGCGGGAACATCGATGACCTTTACATAAGGACGACGTCCGCTGACGCGGGCCGCGTCCACGTCGCGACCGCCCCGGCGTTCGGCGGCGCTTGTCCCCCGTGCGAGCTACCCGCAGGTGTCCACCGCACGGTGAAGATCCGGCAGGGGGCGGATCCCTAGCGTTTCGGGCGACGCCGCGGCGCGATGGCCGCGGAACCCCCTGAAGGAGTCAACATGCGACTGCTGAAGCAGCTCGTGGTCGTCGTGGTGGTCGCCGCCGCCGGCGGCGCGGGCGTCAACGGCGTGCTGTGGAACCCGGCCCTCACGCTCGTCCTCGGCGCCTCGGCCGCGCTGGTCAGCCTGTACACGTACCGCTGGGTGGTGCGGCGGACCGAGCGCCGCGAACCGGACGAGCTGGCGTTGAAGGGCGCCGCCGGCGCCCTCACCCGCGGGATGCTGATCGGTTTCGCGATGTTCGGCGCCGTCATCGTGAACATCGCGTTCCTCGGCCACTACCGGATCGACGGGTTCGGCTCGGCGACCGGCCCGGTCGCTCTGCTCGGCTTCATGGCCGCCGCGGCGGTGTCCGAGGAGGTGATGTTCCGCGGCGTCCTGTTCCGGATCATCGAGGAGCGCACCGGCACCTGGGCGGCGCTGGCGCTGACCGGCCTGGCGTTCGGCCTGATGCACCTGCCCAACCCGAACGCCGATCTGTGGAGCGCGCTCGCCATCGCCATCGAGGCCGGCGGCATGCTCGCCGCCGCCTACGTGGCCACCCGCAACCTCTGGGTGCCGATCGGCCTGCACTTCGCCTGGAACTTCGCCGGGGCCGGGATCTTCGGCACCGACGTCTCCGGCAAGGACGCCCCGGACGGGCTGCTCGACGGCGCGACCTCGGGCCCGACCCTCCTCAGCGGCGGCGAGTTCGGCCCGGAGGGGAGCCTGTACGCGGTCGGCGCGGGAGCGGTCCTGACGATCGTGTTCATGTGGCTGGCGCGCCGGCGCGGCACCATCGTCCGCCGGAACCGGGCCTCCCGGGCCCCCGCCGCCGCTACGCTCGCCCAGTGATCGACATCCGGCGGGGCCGGGACCTGTGGCGGCGGCTGGACGTCACGGCGCGGGACCTCCCGTTCCCGCTGCTGCTGGCGGCCGGGTCGTTCGTCCCGGCCCTCCAGGCCCACGGGACGCAGGTCGGCGATCTCCCGGCCCGCCCGTTCGACGCGCTGGCCGTCCCGGTGATGCTCCTGACCTGCCTCCCGCTCGCCGTGCGCCGGCGCTGGCCGGCCGTCAGCGTCGTCCTCGTGTCGCTCGGGTTCGCCGCCGACCAGCTCCGCGCCTACCACCTGTTCGCGGGCAGCGCCCTGGCGTTCGCGCTGGTGAGCGCGGGCGCCCACCTGGAGCGCCGCCGGTACGCCGTCGCGGCCGGCCTCTCCGCGGCGTACGTGCCGCTGGCGGTGGCGCTCGACCGGATCGGCTCCCCCGAAGGCCTGGACGGCTTCGTCACGTTCTACCTGGGGGCCGTCTTCGCGTGGGGCGTCGGGGCGTGGCTGCGCTCCACCCGGGCCGTCGAGTCGGAACGCCGCCGCCGCGTCGCCGAGGCCACCCGCGCGGCCGAACGCACCCGCATCGCCCGCGAGCTCCACGACGTCGTGACCCACCACGTGACGGCGATGGTCGTCCAGGTGGAGGCGGCGAAGTACCTGACCGCCGCCCCCGACCGCCTCGACGAGACGCTGAGCGCCGTCAGCGACACCGGCAGGCGGGCCATCGCCGACCTGCGGCATCTGCTCGACCTGCTCAACCCCGACCACGGGACGGACGCCAGGATGCCGTCCGTCGGGGAGCTTCCCGCGCTCGTGGAGCAGACGCGCCGAGCCGGGCAGCCGATCGAGTTCACCGCGGCGGGCGAGCCGGCGGAGACGTCCGGCAGCGCCGAGGTCGTGGCCTACCGGGTCGTTCAGGAGTCCCTGACGAACGCCCTCAAGTACGCCCGCGGCAGCCGTACCGTGGTCCGGGTGCACTACCGCGACAAGGAGATCAGCGTGGAGGTCGGCACCGACCCTTCCGGGGCGCCGGCCGCGCCCCCGGGCGGGAGCGGGCGGGGGCTCGCCGGGCTCCGCGACCGGGTCGGCGCCCTCGGCGGCGACTTCACCGCGGACCCGCGGCCGGACGGCGGCTTCGTCGTGCGGGCCCGCATCCCTTCGGGGAGTCCTTCGTGAGCACGCCGGTCCGGGTCCTGGTCGCCGACGACCAGGCGCTGATCCGCACCGGGTTCGCGACCATCATCGACGCGCAGCCCGACCTTGAGGTGGTGGGCGAGTGCGGCGACGGCCGCGCCGCCGTCGACCTCGCCCGCCGGCTCGTCCCGGACATGGTGGTGATGGACGTCCGGATGCCGGTCCTCGACGGCATCGAGGCGACCCGCATGCTGGCCGGTGCCGGGGTGGCCGACCCCGTCAAGGTGCTCGTGGTGACCACGTTCAACCTGGACGAGTACGTGTACCAGGCGCTGCGCGCGGGGGCGAGCGGCTTCCTGCTCAAGGACGCCCCGCCGGCGCAGTTGCTGCACGGCATCAGGACCGTCGCGGCCGGCGCCGCGCTGCTGGCCCCCGAGGTGACGCGGCAGCTGGTCGGCAGGTATGCGGCGCGGATCCGTCCCGTCGAGGGAACGCCGGCGGACGACGCCCTCACCCCCCGCGAGATGGAGGTGCTGCGCCTCATGGCCGACGGCATGTCCAACAGCGAGATCGCCGCGACTCTCGTGCTCAGCCAGGAGACCGTCAAGACGTACGTCTCCCGCATTCTCACCAAGCTCGACCTGCGCGACCGCGTCCAAGCGGTCGTCTATGCCTACCGCCGAGGCCTGGTGACCTGAACCGGGCGCCCCGCCCCTCGGCCCGCGTTCGCGCACGTCCCCGGCGGCGTCGGCCGGCGGCCTCGCGCAGCGGTCCATGGCGACCTGAACGTCTTGCTGACATTAGCAATTGCTAATGTGGTCACCTTGGGCGCCCCGACGGCCGCGCGTCGGCGGGGTGCGGCAAGCGTGCCGTATCCGGCCGCCTGATGATGCTGCCGGACCGAGGCCGGCGAAGGGAGATGGGCACTGTGAGCGCGCCGCTGTACCAGTTGAAGGCGGAGTTCTTCAAGACGCTGGGGCATCCGGCCAGGATCCGGGTGCTGGAGCTGCTCAGCGAGCGCGACCATGCCGTGTCCGAGATGCTGCCCGAGGTGGGGATCGAGCCGGCGCATCTGTCGCAGCAGTTGGCGGTGCTGCGGCGGGCCGGCCTGGTGGTGTCGCGCAAGGAGGGGTCGACGGTGATCTATTCGTTGACCAGTCCCCGGGTGGCGGAGCTGCTGGCGGTCGCTCGGGCGATCCTGACCGGGGTGCTGTCGGGGCAGGCGGAGTTGCTGGACGGCCTGCGCGCGGCGGGTGTCGGCGCCGAGGAGTCCCCGCACGGCTAGCCCGGGCGCCGGGGGGACACCGACCGCGACCGGCTCAGGAGCGGGGTCTCGTCCCCCGGCCCGTGCGTTCGCATGCTAAGGAGTTGCTAAAGTTGGCAATTGCGCAGGAGGTAAACCTCTCTGCGGGCCGATGCCCTCCGGGCTCTCACACAGAGGAACCTCGTGAAAGATCTGCTGCGCAAGATCCGCAAGACCGGGCGGGTGGCCGAGGACGCGCCCGAGCGTCCTGAGGCCGCCGCACCGGCGTCCGCGAGGGCGCTGGACGGTTCGGTGCAGGTCCGGCACGTGGACGCGGGCTCCTGCAACGGGTGCGAGGTCGAGATCGCTTCGGCGTTCGGACCGGTGTACGACGCCGAGCGGTACGGGGCGCGGCTGGTGGCGTCCCCGCGGCACGCCGACGCGCTCATGGTGACCGGGCCGGTGACGCGCAACATGGAGATGGCGCTGCGCCGCACGTACGAGGCCGTGCCGGAACCGAAGGTCGTCGTGGCCGTCGGCGACTGCGCTCGCAACTGCGGGGTTTTCGCCGAGGCGTACGGGGTGGTCGGCGCGGTGGGCGACGTGGTCCCCGTCGATGTCGAGGTCCGCGGATGCCCGCCGGAGCCGGAGGCGGTCGTGGCGGCGCTGCGGGGTCTCACCGGCCGATGAGCCTGACGGGCGCCGCCTTCACAGCGGCTTTGGGATCCAGTGCGTTCGCCGCCGCCGCGGGGACCACGCTGTCGCGGCGGGTCCGCCGTCCGGTGGTGGGCGCGGGCACCGGCGCCGCGGGGGTCGCCGCGACCGTGGCGGGCGTGGCGGCGATGGCCGGCCACCCCTGGGAAGAGCGGCTGCCGGACGTCCTGCCGCTGGCGGGGGTCTGGTTGGCGATCGACCCGTTGAGCGGGGTCTTCCTGGCGGTCACCGGCGCGGTCGCGGTGTGCGCGGCGGTGTACGGAGTGGGGTACGCGCGTCCCGAGCTCGAGAGCCACGGGCTGGACGGCCGGATCACCCAGGCGATGGTGCCGCTGTTCGTGGCGGCGATGCTGCTGGTGCCGGCGGCGGCGAGTGTGAGCACGTTCCTCGTGGCGTGGGAGTTGATGGCGCTCACCTCGCTGCTGCTGGTGGTGGCCGAGCATCGGCGGCGGGCGGCGGTGGCCGAGGCCGGGCTCTGGTACGCGGTGATGACGCATCTGGGCCTGGTGGCCGTCCTCGCCGGGCTGGCCGGGTTCGCGGCCGAAGCGCACGGCGAGACGTTCGCGCGGTTGCGTGCGGCGGGCGAGGGGCTGTCGCCGGCGGTTCGCGGCGCGGTGTTCGTGGCGACGTTCGCCGGGTTCGCGTCCAAGGCGGGCATCGTTCCGTTGCACGTGTGGCTGCCGCGGGCTCATCCCGAGGCGCCGAGCCACGTGTCGGCGCTGATGAGCGCGGCGATGGTGAATCTGGGCGTGTACGGGATCGTGCGGGTGGGGCTGGACCTGCTGGGCGGCGGGCCGGCCTGGTGGTGGCTGCTGGCCCTGTCGGCGGGCGCGGTCTCGGCGCTGTACGGGATCCTCCAGGCCGCGGTGGCCACCGACCTGAAGCGGCTGCTGGCGTACTCGACCTGCGAGAACATGGGCGTGGTGCTGATCGGCGTCGGGGCCTGCGGCCTGTCGGCCTCCTCCGGTGCGCGCGGTCTCGCGGCGCTGGCCCTGACCGCCGCGCTGCTGCACGTGGTCAACCACGCCGGCTTCAAGACGCTGCTGTTCCTTTCGGCCGGGTCGGTGCTGCGCGCCACCGGCAGCCGCGACCTGGACGCGCTGGGCGGGCTGCGTTCGCCCATGCCGGCGACGACCGCGCTGTTCGGTGTGGGGGCGTTGATGGCGTCGGCGCTGCCGCCGGGCACCGCGTTCGTCAGCGAGTGGCTTCTCCTGCAGAGCCTGGTGCACGCCCTGCCGGCGGGCGGGACGCTCGCGGCGGTCACGATGCCGCTGGCCGTGGCGGTGCTGGCCCTGTCGGCGGGACTGGCGATCGCGACGTTCGTCAAGGCGTTCGGGACGGGTTTCCTGGCCCGGCCGCGCACGCCCGCGGCGGAGCGGGCCCGCGAGAGCCCCGCGTCGATGGTGGCCGGAATGGCCCTGGCCGCCGCCTGCTGCGCCGGGCTCGCGCTGGTCCCCGGCCCGGTGGCCGCGGGGCTGTCGCGGGCCGTCGCGGTGGCGGCCCCCGCGCCCGGAGCGGTGACCGGGCAGGGAGCGCTGCGCCTGGCGGGTCTGCCGAGCACGATCTCCCCGCCGATGATCGCCGGTGCGCTGCTGGTGGTGATGATCGGTCTGGTCGCCCTGCTGCGCGGCGTCTCCTCCCGGCCGGCGCGGCGGCGTGCGCGGCCGTGGGACTGCGGCGCGGGGCCGATGCCGGCGCGGACGGAGTACACCGCGACCTCGTTCGCGGAGCCGCTGCAACGGGTGTTCGACGACGTGCTGGCGCCCGAGACCGATCTGGACGTCACCCCGGTCGCCGAAGCGGCGTACCTGGTGGACAGCGTCACCTACCGGGCCCGGGTGGGCGACCGGATCGAGCATCGGCTGTACCGCCCGGTCCTCGCCGCGGTGGCCTGGACGGGACAGGCGGCCCGGCCACTGGCCAACGGCAGCGTCCACCGTTACGTCGGATACGGCTTCTCCGCCTTCACCGGCGTCCTGCTCGTTCTCGCGGTGCTGCGGTGAGCGTGACGGTGGCCGGCACGACCGGAGCGGTGGCGCAGGTGGTGCTGGTGGGGGCGGGTGCGCCGCTGCTGGTGGGGCTGATGCGGCAGACGCGGAGCCGGATGGAGGGACGCGCCGGGCCGGGCGTGCTCCAGCCGTGGCGGGATCTGCGCAAGCTTCTGCGCAAGCAGCCGATCACACCGGAGGGGACCGGGCCCGTCTTCCGGGTCGCTCCCCTGCTGCTGGCCGGGACGGCGCTGGTGATCGCCGCGGTGATCCCGATCGCGACCACGGCGTCGCCGCTGGACGGCGCCGCCGACCTCTTCGCGGTGACCGCGCTCCTGGCGCTGGGCACGGTCGCGCTCGCGCTGGCCGGCCTGGACACCGGCACCGCGTTCGGCGGCATGGGCGCCAGCCGCGGGATGACCGTGATGGCGCTGGCGGAACCCACCATCCTGGTGGCGACGTTCGCCCTGTCGGTGCGGGTCGGCTCCACCAACCTGGGCGCCATCGTCAGCTCCACGCTCGACGAGCCGCAGCGGGTCGTCTCCCCGGTGAGCCTGCTCGCCGCCATCGCGCTGGCGGTGGTGACCATCGCCGAGACCGGGCGGATCCCGGTGGACAACCCCGCCACGCACCTGGAACTGACGATGATCCATGAGGCGATGGTGCTGGAGTACGCGGGCCCGGACCTGGCGCTGGTGGAGTGGGCGTCCGCGATGCGGCTGACGCTCCTGCTCGGCCTGTTCGCCAACCTGTTCGCGCCCTGGGGCATCGCCGGAGCGTCGGTGACGATGCTGCCGGTCGCGCTGGCGGCGTACGCGGCGAAGGTCGCCGTGCTGGGCGGCGCGCTGGCCGCCGGCGAGGTGTTCATGGCCAAGCTGCGTATGTTCCGGGTGCCCGAACTGCTGGCCGGCTCCTTCGTCATGGCCCTGCTGGCCGTCGCCGCTTCCTTCTTCCTGGTGGGCACATGAGCGACACCCTGTACGTCCAGCTCCTGGACCTGGCATGCGGCGCGTTCCTGCTCGCGGGCGTCCTGGTGCTGTGGCGCCGCGACCTGGTCGCGATCGTACGGCTGTTCGCCTTCCAGGGGGCGGCGCTGGGCGTGCTGGTCGCCGTACTGGGCGTCCACGAGAGCGACGCGGAAGTGGTCGGCCTCGCGGTGGCGGTCGGGTCGCTGCGCGCCGTGGTGCTGCCGTGGCTGCTGCGGCGCGCCCTGGCCGCGGGCGGCGGCGGCCGGGAGGCCGAGCCGCTGGTGAACGTCGCCGCCTCGCTGGTGGTGGCGGCGCTGCTGGCGCTGCTGGCCTACGCGGTGACCCGCCCGGTGGTGGCGCTGGACCCCTCCCCGGCGGCGCATGCGGTGCCGGTCGCGCTGACCGTGGTCCTCGTCGGCTTCTTCGTGCTGGTGACCAGGCGGCGCGCGCTGTCGCAGGTGGTCGGGTTCCTGCTCGTGGACAACGGCATCACCGCCGTGGCGTTCCTGACCACGTCGGGCGTCCCGCTGATCGTGGAGGGCGGCGTCTCCCTCGACGTGCTGCTGGCGGTGCTGGTGCTGCATCTGCTGACGGCCCGGATCCGGGCCGCGTTCGGCGACACCGATCTGGACGATCTACGGGAGCTGCGGGACTGATGACCTTCGTGCTGATCGTTCCGGTCGGGGCGCCGGTCCTGGCCGCAGGCGCCTACGCGGCGCTGGGGTGGCGGCGCGGCACGGCGTGGTCGGGCGCCGTCGCCGCCGCCGTGCTGCTCGCCGCGGGCGTCGCGCTGGCCGTCCGGTCCGCGGACGGGCCGCGCACCGGCCTCGGCGGGCTGCTGAGCGTGGACGCGCTGAGCGCGTTCATGCTGATCGTGATCGGCGCGGTGGCTCTGCCGGCGATGCTGGCCAGCCCCGCGTACCTGCGCGCCGAACAGGCCGCCGGGCACGCCACGGCAGGCGACCTTCGCCGGTACGGCGTCCTCACCCAGGCGTTCGTCGCGGCGATGGCGGTGGCGGTGCTGGCCGCCAGCCTGGGCGTGCTGTGGGTCGCGGTCGAGGCCACCACCATCGTGACCGCGTTCCTGGTCGGCCACCGCCGCACCCGCAACGCCACCGAGGCCGCCTGGAAGTACGTGGTGATCTGCTCGACCGGCATCGCGCTGGCGTTCCTCGGCATCGCGCTGCTGCATCTCGCCGCCCGGCACGCCCACGTGCCCGCCTCCGGCGCGCTGGACTGGACGCGGCTCACCGCGCACGCCGCGCAGCTGGACCCCGGCGTCACCCGCATCGCCGTCGCGCTGCTCGTCCTCGGCTTCGGCGCCAAGGCCGGGCTCGCCCCGCTGCACGCCTGGCTGCCCGACGCGCACAGCCAGGCGCCGGCGCCCGTCTCCGCGCTGATGTCGGGCGTGCTGCTGTCGGTCGCCTTCTACGCCGTGCTGCGGGTGAAAGTGATCGCGGATGTCGCGCTCGGCGCCGGGTTCGCCCGGATGCTGCTGCTCATCGTCGCGCTGGCCTCGCTGACGCTGGCCGCCCTGCTGCTGCTCGCCCAGCGCGACTACAAGCGGATGCTCGCCTACTCCAGCATCGAGCACATGGGTCTGCTCGCGCTCGGCGCCGCGGTCGGCTCCCGGCTGGCCGTCACGGCCGTGCTGCTGCACATCCTCGGGCACGGCCTCGCCAAGTCCGCGGCGTTCCTGGCCTCCGGGCAGATCCAGCAGGCCGTCGGCAGCAGCCGGATCGACGCCGCCGCCGGGCTCGCCTCCCGCGCCCCGCTGGTGGCCGGCGGGTTCGGGGCGGCCGTCCTCGCGCTGCTGGGCTTCCCGCCGTTCAGCCTGTTCGCCAGCGAGATCGGCATCTTCCGCGCCGGATTCGCCGCCGGGCTCGGCTGGGCCGTCACCGCCGCGCTGGTCCTGCTGCTGCTCGTCACCGCGTCCCTGACCGCCCGGACCGGGCGGATGCTGCTGGGCGCGCCGAAGACCGGCCCCGGCGCCGCCACCTTCCCGTCCCGGACCCCAGCGGCGGTCGCCTCGGCTCTCGTCCTGGGCCTCGTGGCGTGCGCCGCGATCGGCGTCACCGTCCGGCCGCTGCACCCCCTTCTGGACCACGCGGCCGCCATCCTGGGAGCACACTGATGGACTCGTCCGGAAACCCCCCGCCCGACGTGCCCGCCGACCCGCCCGCGGACCCGCCGGCCGGCGCCTCCGCCGCCCGCCCCGACCGGGCCACCGCCGACCTCGACGCGGAAGACCTGCCCGGACGCGCCGCCGCCCTGCTGGACGACGGGTTCCGGCTGGCCCTCGCCGCCGCGCACCAGGACCCCGACTCCCTGCGCGCGGTGTACCTGTTCACCAAGGGCAGGGGCGTCGAGGACGAGCCCGATCGCCGCACCGAACTGCACGTCCGGCTCGACCCGTCCGACCCGGTGCTGCCGAGCCTGGCCCGCATCAGCTTCCCCGCGGGGCGCTTCGAACGCGAGATGCACGACCTGTACGGCATCGTCCCGAGGGACCATCCGCTGCCGCGCCGCCTGGTCCGCCACCACCACTGGCCCCGCGGCTGGTATCCGATGCGCGACGACGCCGGAGCGGCGCCCCGGTTCGGCGACCCGGAAGGGCCCTACCCGTTCGTCCAGGTCGAAGGCCCCGGCGTCTACGAGATCCCGGTCGGACCGGTGCACGCCGGACTGATCGAACCCGGCCACTTCCGGTTCTCGGTCGTCGGCGAGACCGTCCTGAAGCTGAAGGCCCGCCTGTGGTTCGTGCACAAGGGCCTGGAGAAGCTCTTCCAGAGCCGGCTTCCCGACGCCGCGGTGCCGATCGCCGAACGCGTCAGCGGCGACACCACCGTCGGCCACACCCTGGCCTTCTGCCTGGCCGTCGAAGACGCCCTCGGCCTGGAGGTCTCCCCGGGCGCGCAGCGCATGCGGGCGATCCTGCTCGAACTGGAACGCCTCTACAACCACGTCACCGACCTGGGCGCCCTCTGCAACGACGTCGGCCACTCCGTCCTCAACGCCCAGTTCGCTCGCGTGCGCGAACAACTGCTGCGCCTCAACGCCCTGGTCACCGGCCACCGGCTGCTGCGCGGCGGAGTCGTCCTCGGCGGCGCCATCCTGCGCGTCGTCCCCGCCCCGGGGTCGCTGCGCTCCGTCGAGGCCGACATCGCCGAACTCGTCGAGCTGGCGCTCCGCCACACCGTGATCGCCGACCGGTTCACCGGAACCGCGCCCCTGACCGCGCAGGCCGCCCGCGACCTGGGCGCCCTCGGCTACGTGGCGCGCGCCTGCGGCATCGACGCCGACGCCCGCCGCGACCACCCGTTCACCGACCTGCGTCCGGCACTGACCGTCCCGACCGCCACGACCGGCGACGTGCTGGCCCGCTTCCGGATCCGCGCCCGCGAGATCACCGCGTCTTTCGCGATCATCAACGACCTGGCCTTCGGGATGCACCCCGGCGCGGTGTCCTACTGGCCGCCGTCCACCCCGCCGGACGAGCCCGTGTCGGGTGTCGGCATCGTCGAAGGATGGCGCGGCACCATCGTCCACCGCGTCGAACTCGCCCCCGGGGGCACCCTCACCCGCGCCCGGATCGTCGACCCGTCGTTCCTCAACTGGCCGGCCCTCCCGGTCGCGCTCGCCGGCGCGATCGTCCCCGACTTCCCGCTGGTCAACAAGAGCTTCAACCTCTCCTACGCCGGCAACGACCTGTGACCGGCGCCAAGGAGGGAGTCGCTAAAGCGCGCGGCCGCGACGGGCGTGCTCCGGTTGTGGTCCGCTGCCGGTACTCCGCGCCTCCCGGAGGTCGCTGAGCCCTTCCTGAGCGGCGATTTCGGCGAGTCTGCGGCGGCGGAATTCCCGCGGGCTTTCGCCGTAGCGGCTTTTGAAGGCCGAGGAGAACCACGTGGCCGTCAGGCCGGCGCGGGCGGCGATGTCGCTGATGCCGATGTCGCTTTGGGCCGGGTCCTGGAGGGCGTCCCGGGCGGCTCGGAGCGTTTCCTCGTTGCGCAGGTCGCGGTAGGTGGTGCCGGTCTGGTGGAGGGCGTTGCGCAGGTGGCGCGGTGACCAGCCGAGCGCGCGGGCCACGGCGGTGAGCGGGAGCTTCCCGGTGCCGAGATGGTTCCGCACGTGTTCGCGGACGAGTTGCGCGACGTCGGTGAGGTGGGCTTCCGGCGGGCGCGTGTCCCTGAGAGCGATCATGCAGAACAGCTCGGTCATCCGATCGCACACCGCGTGGAACTCGTGGGCGGACAGGTTGTCCTGTTCGGCGTGCGTGCTCTCGATCAGGCTGCTGAGAATACGGCCGAGGCCGGTGTTCAGATCGAGGACGAGCCGCAGCGGTGCCGGCGAGCCGATGTGGTTGTCGAGTTCGGAGCGCGGGACCTGGAACGCGTACGCCTGGGACTGCGGGACCGAGAGCCAGCAGGACTCGTCCATGCCCATCACGGAGGCGTGCCCCGGCGGGGCCTGCGTCTCGTCCCGGCCGTGCCTGACGGTGTAGACGCCGCTGCGCGGCATCACGATCCAGTACTGCTCATCTCCAGGGACGTTGCGGACGTGCGAGGGCGTCCGGACGGCGATCCGATCCCCGCGTTGATCCCAGTACAGCAGCCGGTAGCCGCCGCTCTCCTGGGCGGTGAGGTCCGCATGCCAGCTCCCCGGATTCCGGAAGCGGTGATCCATCGGCAGGATGCTGTCGCTGAGATCGCGCCAGGCGTCGGTGTCGTCGGTGGTCCAGGAGTGGAACTGCATGGGCCTACCTCCGCTGTGAGCCCGCACATGCCCGGTAACCCAACGTCCCCGCACGGTCGCTGTCAAGTCCTCACGGCGCCCGCCGAACCTCTGTTTTCGTGCCGTCCGACTTCTGGTTCGGGGCAGGATCCGCCTGCGGATCTGTCCGGTGGACCCGCGCCCCGGAGATACTCGGGGCCCGGCCGCTGACGGCGGGTGTGAGACGAAGGGGAATCCGTTGACGATGAGCCTGCCCGCGTTCCCTGCTCTCGACGAGAGCCCGCTCGACACCTGCATCCGGCTCCGGGAGATCGCGCCCGTGGTCGAGGTGGCGTTCCCCGGCGGCGTGCCGGCCTACCTGGCGCTGACCCACAGAGCCGCGCGCGAGATCCTCGCCGGGGACAACAGGACCTTCGCCCGCGACCCGAAGCACTGGCCGGCCCTGCACGACGGATCGATCCCCGAGGACTGGCCGCTGCGCGCCATCGTCCAGGGCGACCACCTGTCCACCAAGGACGGTGACGATCACCGGCGGCTGCGGGGCCTGGTCGGCAAGGCGTTCACCCCCGGCCGGGTGCGGGAGATGGAGCCGCGGATCCAGGAGCTCATCGACTCGCTGCTGGACGACGTGGTGGCGGCCGGGGACGGAGTCGACCTGGTGCCCGCCTTCACCGAGGCGCTGCCGATGGCGGTGATCTGCGAACTGTTCGGCGTGCCGGAGCCGGAACGGGCCCGGCTGCGCAGGTGGACGGCCGCCCTGCTGGCGCACACCACCCCTCCGGAGGAGGCGTTCGAGACCCAGAAGGCGCTCATGGCGTACCTGTACGAGCTGGCGGAGCGCAAGAGGCTGGACCCCGGTGACGACCTCACCTCCGGCCTGGTCCAGGCCCGTGACCGGGACGACAGGCTCACCACCGACGAACTGGTCGCCGTGCTGTGGCTGATGCTGGTCGCCGGCCACGAGACCACGGTCCACCTCCTGGGGCACGCCATCGCCGCGCTGTCCGCGCATCCCGACCAGCTGGCGGTGGCCGCGGCCGAGGACCGCTGGGGCGACGTGGTCGAGGAGACACTGCGGTACCGCCACTCGGTGATGATGACCAGCTTCCGCTTCACGCTCACCGACGTGGTGATCGCGGACGTGGCCATCCCCAAGGGCAGCGCGGTCGGCGTGGTGTACCAGGCGAGCGGCCTCGATCCGGAGCGGTACGGAGAGAGCGCGGACCGGTTCGACATCGACCGTGAGCAGGGCGACAGCCTCGGCTTCGGGCATGGCCCCCGGTACTGCATCGGCGCGCCGCTGGCCCGCCTGGAGAGCAGGCTCGCGCTGGCCTCGCTGTACCGGCGGCTGCCGGACCTCACCCTGGCGATCGACCCGGACGACATCCCCTACTCGCCGTCCTTCTTCACCGTGGGCCCGCTGTCGCTGCCCATCAACCTCGGCGCAAGCCCTCGCTGACCCTCCTCCTGCCCCATCTGGAGTGACATCCGTGAAATCGAGCGTGCACCTCTGCGGCAGCGTGCCGCTGGCCAATTCCGAGACCGTGTTCCGCGCGGTGGCGACCACCCTCAACGGCCGCGTGCGGCGGATCCCGGACGGCGAACCGGGTGAGCGGGACAACTGGGTCGTCTGGCAGTTGGCGAAACTCTCGGCGCACCCCGATCTGGAGACGGTGCCGCCTCCCGGCCCGGAGTACGGGCCCTCCCTGCGGGTCCAGCCGAAGCCCGGCGTCGACCCGGCGTCGGTGGCCTTCGGTCCGCTCGGGTATTCGGCGGCCGCGCTCGACTCGTGGCGGGTCTTCACCCGCCTGCGCGCGGAGGGCGTCATCCCGCCGGACGTGCGGTTCCAGGTCAGCCTGCCGACACCGATCGCCGTGGTCGCCGCGTTCATCGGTGCGCATCACGCGGAGCTCGAAGTCGCGTACGAGGCCCGGCTGCTGGCCGAGCTGGAGGAGATCCTGGCCGTCGTCCCGCCCGCGGACCTGGCCGTCCAGTGGGACACCGCGGTCGAGTTCGCCGTCTTCGAAGGGGTCTATCCGGCCTGGTACGGCACGGACTATCCGTCCCGCCTGACCGAGACCCTGACGCGACTGGTACGGCTCGGAAACGCGGTGCCGACCGAGGTCGAACTGGGATACCACCTCTGCTACGGCGACTTCGAGCACAAGCATTTCGTCGAACCCGCCGACACGTCCAAACTCGCGGCCGTCGCCGAGGGCCTCGCCGAGGGCCTCGGGCGGCGCCTGGACTGGGTGCACATGCCGGTGCCACGCGACCGCGCCGACGAGGCGTACTTCGCGCCGCTGTCGACCTTGCCGCTACCGGCGGAAACCACCCTGTTCCTCGGGCTCGTGCATGTCACGGACGGACTCGAAGGCGCCCGCGCGAGGATCGACGCGGCCCGCGGGGCGGTGAAGACGTTCGGCGTCGCCACCGAATGCGGCATGGGCCGACGCCCGCCCGAACAGATCCCCGGCCTTCTCGACCTGCACGCGGCGGTGGCCGACCTCCTCTGACGCCTCGGCCCCGGAGGGACCGCCCCCCGAAACGCTGAGCCGCCGACGCATATCGTCGGCATATCGAAAACCCCATACGGCATGGCAACGCCTCACTGCCTTGACTGGCAGAATGCCATCACTACCACCCTCGACGCGAAAAGAATCCCGCGCGGTTCTCCGGTACATCGGCATCGCCCTGATAGTCGCCATAGCCATGATCGCACCGGCGCTCGGCTATCAGTCGCAGAAGTCATCGCCCTCCCCTGCCCGGTCATTTCCGCCGTCCGCCGCCCCATCCCCGGACGGTCCTCGCGGTGACCGGAGAACCGCGCCCGGCAAGGTGCCCACGCGCCGCGCACGCCCCGCCGCGATCGGTGAGGCCGACGGCGTCGTCCCGGACGGCGTGACGGTCTTCAACGACGCGTTCCCGGCCGTGGCCAGGCTGGATCCAGATCTCCTCAAGGCCCTTCGCCGGGCCGCGACGGACGCCGCGGGCGAGAGGACCACGTTCTATGTCAACAGCGGCTGGCGCTCCCCGGCGTACCAGAATCGGCTTCTCCGCGACGCCGTCTCCAAATACGGATCCGAGGAGGCGGCCGCCCGATGGGTGGCCACGGCGGCGAAATCGCTTCACGTGAAAGGAAAGGCGGTCGACATCGGGCATACCGACGCCGCGAAATGGCTGTCGAGACACGGGGCGCAGTACGGATTGTGCCAGGTCTACGCCAACGAACCCTGGCACTACGAACTGCGCGCCGACGCGGCAGGACGCGGGTGCCCAAGGATGTACGCCGATCCCACGCACGACCCGAGGACCCAGTAGCGGCCGAGGAGGCTCCCTCAGGCGGGCCTCCGTTTGACGCTCGCAACGGCTAACCGCTATCTATTAGCTAGCCGTTAGGGGTGATGCGTGCAGGACGCGGTGCTGGCGATGCTCGCGAAGGAACCGTCGCACGGGTACCGCCTGCGCGAGCGGCTGCGGCGGGCGCTCGGGCCGCTCGGCGAGTCGATGAACGCGGGCCAGATCTACGTGACCCTGGCCCGGCTGGAGAAGGCGGGACTGGTCGTCTGCGAACGGACGGGCGGGGCGCCGGACCGGCCGGACCGCAAGATGTACGCGCTGACGCCGGACGGGCAGCGGCGCGTGGCCGCCTGGCTGGCCGAGGTGAGCTGGCCCAGGCCGAATCTCGCCGAGTTCCATCTCAAGCTCGCCGCCGCCGCGGCGGCGCGGCTCGCCGATCCGGTGGAGCTGGTGGACGCCCATCGCCGGGAGCTGCTGCGGCGCCTCGGCGACGTGCAGCGCGCGGCGCTGGCCGAGCCGGACGGCTCGACCTCCGGCCTGCTGCTCGAAGGGGTCGCGCTGCGGCTGCAGGCGGACCTGCGCTGGCTGGCGGCCTGCGAACGCGTCTGGTCGAGAACCGAGAACGAATCCGGGGACGCATGAACGAGTGCGGCGCCGTGCTGCGGGTCCGCGGCCTCAGCAAGGAGCACGGACAGGGGCCTGGTCCGGGCGGTCGATGAGGTCGACCTGGACGTCCCGGCGGGGCAGGCGCTGGCGGTGACGGGGCCGAGCGGCTGCGGGAAGTCCACACTCCTGCACATGCTGGGCGGTCTGGAGCGGCCCACCCGAGGGGAGGCGTGGCTGGCCGGGCGGCGGATCGACGCGTTGGGCGAGCGGGCCCTGGCCCGGCTGCGGCGCCGGTCGGTGGGCTTCGTCTTCCAGGCCTTCCACCTGGTGGAGGAGCTTTCCGCGGCGGAGAACGTGGAACTGCCCGCGCTCCTCGCCGGGCACTCGCCGCGCGCGGCCCGGCGCCGCGCGGCCGCCCTGCTGGAGCAGATGGGGCTACCCGGGCTCCTCCATGGCGAACGATCTGCGGAACGCCCAGGAGCACCACGTGATCCTGGGGGTCACCGCCGCGCTGATCGTCCTCGCCGCCGTCAACGCCGTCACCGTCACCTGGACCACGGCGCAGGAAGCCCGCCACACCATGGCCGTCGCGCGGACCCTCGGCGCCACGCCCGGGCAGATCACCGCCGGGCTGTCCACGGCGCAGCTGCTGCCGACCCTGCCCGGCGCCTTCGCGGGCGTCCTCCTGGGCCTCTTGCTGTGCCTGCCCTTCAGCGCCCCGAACACGGTGTGGCCGCCCACGTGGTCGCTGCTCACCGCCGCGCTCGCCGCCCTGCCCGCGACGGCCGCGCTCACGGCCGTCCCCGCCCGCATCGCGGCCCGACGATCGATAGCGAGAGCTCTCAGCCCCGAAACGACATGAGCATCGCCACGTCCCACCGACGCCGCGGCTGAGGTCCGCCCGCGGACGGGGCGGGCGCCGGTGGGTCACAATGCCGGTGTGACGCGGTTGCTCGATGATGGCGAACTGGCGAGATCGTCGGTCGTGGCGAACTGCACGATGAATCGCGAGCGGTCGCTCAGCGGCTCCAACGGTTACGGCAGAGAACTCGGCGTGGACGTCCTGGCCGAGATCAGCGCCCGCGCCGGGGCCTCGCGGCCCATGCGGTGGCTGGACCTGTGCTGCGGGAGCGGACGGGCGCCCGCCGAGGCGGCCGTCCTCCTGACCGATCGCGGCATGACCGGACGGGTTGAGATCACCGGTCTCGACCTCGTGGACCATTTCGTCCCGGGCCCCGGCCCCGCGATGCTGCGCCTGGTCAGCGGCTCGGTGACCGAATGGGTCCCCGACTGCCGCTTCGACCTGATCACCTGTGTGCACGGGCTGCACTACGTGGGCGACAAGCTCGGCGTCCTTCGCCGTGCCGCGTCGTGGCTCACCGATCACGGCCGGTTCGTCGCGAACTTCGACGCCCGCTCGGTCCGCCGCGAGGACGGCGCCCCGGCCGGCCGTCGCCTCACGGCCCGGTTGCGCGCACAGGGGTTCGTCTACGACTCCGTCCGCCGCCGTATCTCCCGCCACGGGTACGGGCAGGTGCGGTTCCCCTACCGTTACCTCGGAGCCGACGACCAGGCCGGTCCGAACTACACCGGCCAAGCCGCCGTCGACTCCTTCTACGAGCCTCTCCGATGAAGCTCCGGCGATGAATCGTCCTACCCGGCTGGTACACCTTCGGGCATGCGTGCTGAGGAGTTCCTGCGTACGGTGCTCGCCTTGCCGGAGGTCACCGAGCGCGAGGCGTTCTCGGATCTGACCGGCTTCCGGGTCCGCGGCAAGGGATTCTGCTACCTCAACGAGAGCGAAGGCTTCGTCCTGCTCAAAGCCACTCGGGAGGAGCAGGCCGCCCTCGTCGCCGAAGACCCCGGCACCTTCGCCCCGTCCTGGGCCAGCGGGCGCTTCGCATGGGTGGAGGTCAAGCTGGCCACCGTCGACTCCGAGGAACTGCGCGAACTCGTCACCGAAGCCTGGCGGCTCTCAGCCCCCAAGCGCCTCGCCGCCGCACTCCACGCCTGAGCGCCGGAGGTGTCGTGGTGGAGTTTCCAGACGCGTTGGTCGAGGAAGCGGCCGGGCCGATCGCCGCGGCGATGCCGCTGGTCGTCGGTCGGATTCCGGAGGCACCGGCGGCCGAGCTCGGCCGGCTGAAGACCGTCGCCGACGGCGCGGGGCCGCACCCAGCGGGCGGGGCGCACTTCCGCGTCCGGCCCGCCCCGGACGGATCGCCGGTGCGTGAGGCGCTCGACACGCTGCCGCCGTTGCTGGTCGAACGCCTGCTCGGTGCTCTGGAACTGACCTCGCCGCCCGTGCCCTGACCGCCGACGCCCAGCTGCGCGCCCGCCGCTCCCAGCTCGACGGCGGCGAGCACCCGTGGGTCTGCTCACTCTGCACCGCGCGACCAACCCCGACCCGCTCGCCGCGGTCGCGGACGGCGTCGACTCGGCACGTCACGCCGCGGGCCCTCACGCGGCGACCCTGGTCGCCGACCTCCGTACCAGGATCACTGGCCTCGCCGAGCCTTGACGGTCGTTCCGGCTCCGGCGGCGGACGGCACCAGGCTCCCTTCAAATAAACATTGATGTCTGTTAGCGTGGTCACGCGCGCGCCGGGTGGGGTGCGCTCAAGCCGAGGTCGCTGGAGCGGGGATGGGGCTGGTCAGATCGATCGCCGTCGTGGTCGCCGCTGTGGTGGGGACGGGTCTGGTGGGGCCCGTCGCCTCGGCGAGCGGTCCGGAGTACTACCTCGCGCTCGGCGACTCGCTGTCCGTGGGCGTCCAGGCCGGGACGGGCCCGACCGGCCAGGGGTATACCGACCGGCTCCATGCCGCGCTGAAGGCCCGGAATCCCCGGCTGAAACTGGTGAAACTCGGGTGTCCCGGGGAGACCACCACGACGATGCTCCAGGGCGGAATCTGCCGATACGCGGAGGGCTCCCAACTGAAGGCCGCCGAGGCCTTTCTGAAGACGCACGCCGGCCACGTCCGGTACGTCACTCTCGACATCGGGGCCAACGACACCAACGGCTGCCTGCCCGGCGGGAGCGTCGACGCGGGTTGCGCGGTGCGGGGCGTCGGCTCACTGGTCGCCAACCTGCCGCAGATCACCACGCGGGTGCGGCTCGCGGGAGGCGGCGGGCCCGCCTACGCCGCCATGAACTACTACAACCCCGGCCTGGCGTCCTGGGTGTCGGGCGGCAAGGCCGCCGCCCTCGCCTCCATACCGGTCGTCGACGCCTTCAACGCCTACGAGCACGGCGTCTACCTCGCCGCCGGGTTCCGGGTCGCGGACGTCAACGGCGCCTTCGCCGGGCACGACCTCACCGAGGTGACGGCCCCTCCGTACGGCGCCGTCCCCCGAGGCGTGGCCCGGATCTGCACGTGGACGTACCAGTGCAGTGACGCCGACGGCCACGCGACCGCGGCGGGGTACCAGGAGATCGCCGATGCCTTTCTCACGGTCGTCCCGACCATGCCCACCGAGCGGGCCGGCGTTCCCGGCACCGCCTGACCCCGCGGGGAGCGCCGATACCGCCACACCAGAAAGACATGGCCGTTCAGGTGAGTCTGGACTGTTCCAGGCGCGCTATAACATTGTCATGCCCAAGACGTCGGCGGGGACGCGCGAGAAGCTGGTCGAGGCCGGGATGCGGCTGCTGGAGGAACGGGGGCCCGAGGCGCTGAACGCCCGGGGGCTCGCCGCGGAGATCGGGGCGTCCACGATGGCCGTCTACACGCACTTCGGCGGCATGACCGGGATGTACGAGGCGCTCGGCCGGGAGGCGTTCGCGCGCTTCGAGCGGCACCTGCTGCAGGTGCCCGACACCGACGACCCGGTGACCGACCTGCTGGTCCTGGGGCTGGCCTACCGGGAGTTCGCGGCGGCCAGCCCGCAGCGCTACCGGCTGATGTTCGGGCTCGCCTCGCCGGGGGCGCTGCCGTCGTTCGGGCACGACCTCACCGCCGAGGGCACCCCGGCGACCGCCGCCGAGCTGAACGACGCCTTCGCCCTGCTTCCCAGGCAGGTGCGGCGCGCGATGAACGCGGGACGGATCCGCCGGGACGACCCGGTCCTGGTGGCCGGGCAGATCTGGTGCATGATCCACGGCTACGTGCTGCTGGAGACCACGGGGGTGTTCGGCCAGGAGGGCCGCGGCGTGCTGCACGTCCTGGGCCCGCATGTGATCAATCTGCTGGTCGGGCTCGGAGACGAGCGCGAGGCCGCCGAGCGCTCGGCCGGGCAGGCGCTGCTGGACGCCGAGACGGCCGGGGCCGTCGCGCGGGGGCCGGCGCTCCGCCGGGGCCGGCGGCCGCGCCCCGCGCGGTGACGTGACGATCGCCACGCCGACGGTCCGAACCAATCGCCGCACCGCGTCATCCCATAGGAATAACCTACCCATTACAAAGTTATGCCATGGTTCGCGACGCTCCCTCATACGCGCGGACCGCCCCTGATCAGCAGTTCGAAGAGATCGGTCTGATGATGGCGATGGCGATGACCTCGGGCACGATGCCGGACCCGGCCCCCCGCCCGCTCGAATTCACCGTGCTGGGCCCGGTCCGGGCCTGGCGCGGCGGGACCCGGCTCGACCTCGGCCCGCTCAGGCAGCAGGCCCTCCTGGCCGCGCTCCTGCTGCGCCCGGACATGACCGTGAGCCGGCGGGAGCTGCTCGACGGCGTCTGGGGCGTCGAGCCGCCCGGCTCCGGAGACAAGATCGTGCCGGTGTACGTCCATCGGCTTCGCCGCTGCCTGGGCACGCTCGGCGAGGACGCGCAGGAGTCGGTGATCGCGCGGGAGCGGGGCGGCTACCGCTTCGTCAGCCGGGGGACGGCGGTCGACGTGATGCGCCTCGACGAGACCGCGGACGAGGCGGCCGCCGCGAGGAGGTCCGGCGATCTGGCGGCCGCGGCGAGCGCCTGCGACGGCGCTCTCGGGCTGTTCCAGGGCGAACCGCTGGCCGGGCTGCCCGGGCCGTTCGCGGAGGCGGAACGCCTGCGGCTGGAGGAGCGCAGACTCACCCTTCTCCAGGAGAAGGTCGAATGCCAGTTCCAGCTCGGCAGGTTCGTGGACGCGGTCGGCGAGCTGCACGCCCTGATACCCAAGCACCCGCACAGCGAGGCCCTGGCCTCGCTGCTCATGCGGGCGCTGTACGGGAGCGGCCGCCAGGCCGACGCGCTGGCCGCGTACTCGCACCTGCGCCGCCGGCTCGTGGAGGACCTCGGGGTGGAGCCGGGCGACCGGCTCCGGCGCGTGCACCAGGCGGTACTGCGCGGTGACGACGCGGCCCTGGGCCTCGGTCCGCGGGATGAGGCGGGAGACGAGGGACGGGTGCGGGTTCCCTCCGCGCGGCGCGTCCCCGACGAGCTGCCCGCGGAGGTCGGGGAGCTCGTCGGGCGAGAGGACGAGCTGGCGCTGCTCACCGGGCGGGGCGGCCCCGCGGTGGCCGCGGTGGACGGGGTCGCGGGCGCCGGCAAGACCGCGCTCGCGGTGCGCGCCGCGCGGGCGCTGCGCTGCGAGCACCCGGACGGCTGCCTGTTCGTCGAGCTGCACGGGCACAGCGACCGGCGGGAGGCGGTGCCCCCGGAACGCGCGCTGCGCCGGCTGCTGCGGGCCGTGGGGGGCGGGCCCGCGGCCGGCGGCCCGGGCGAGCGCGCGGGGGGCGGGCGGGGCGCGGCCCCCGGGCGGGGGCGGCGGCGGGTGGGCGGCGACGCGGGCGGCGCCGCCCCGGGGGGT
>NZ_JBFARL010000036.1:0-50888 GCF_040674655.1 Actinomadura sp. NPDC049753
GCCCGGCCCGGGGCCGGGCCCGCGGCCGGCTCCCCGGACTGCGCGGCGCACCCCGCCCCCGCCGCGACCAGCGCAGCACCGAGCAGAATCCGCGAAATGCGGCCGCTCACAAAGCTCGTTTTCATGCCCACGACGCTAGAAAGGCCGGAGTCTGCACACCATCGCCCTACACCCCCGAGGGCCGGTGAATCCATGCCCCTCAGGAGGTGTATCCAGCAACACCCCGAAAGATCGCCCACTCCCGCCCTGCAGCACGTTCCGTTGCCCGAACGGCTTTGCCGGTGGCCTCTCCTGCGTAGGGTGGCTTGGCGATCATCGTTGTGGTGTTGAGTGCTCTGGAGAGGCCGTGCAGCCGATGCCCGAACGCATGTCCGATCACTGGTGGTGGCTGCCGGGGATGCGGCCCGGGCGGCGGATGTTGCTCTGGCACATCCTGCCCGACGGGCAGTCCGAGGTGAGCGATCTGGTTCGCCGGTACCAGGACATGCTTGCCGGGGTGGACGGGCTGGATCTCATTCCGGCCGAGTGGGTGCATATGACCACGCAGATCGTCGGGTTCGAGGACGAGATTCCACGCGAGCAGGTCGAGGCGCTTGCCGCGGGCGTCGGACGCCGTCTGGGCGCGCTCGCGCCCATCGAGGTGGAGGTCGGGCGGCTGTGGGTGCACAGCGAGGGGGTGGCGCTCGGCATCCGTCCGGAGCGCGGGCTCGATCCGGTCCGGGAGGCGATGCGCCAGGCCGCGGCCGAGACCGTTGGGGTGCACCCGCTCGACGGTGAGCCCGGGTGGACGCCGCATGTCTCCATCGCCTACAGCAACGCCGACGGGCCCGCCGCCCCGATCGTCGACGCCCTCGATTCGCGGCCCGAGCCGGTTCCCCTGCGGGTGGGTTCCGCGCATCTGGTCGCCCAGGTTCGGGACGGCCACCTGTACCGGTGGGAGCCGCTCGCAGAGGTCGCGTTGGGCTGACGCCCGGCCGGGGTTCGGCCGGGCGTCAGTGTCAGGGGAGGGTCAGGGCAGGTCGAGGGCGTCGGCCAGGTTGTTCAGGTGAAGGTCGGCGTCGCCGAAGGCCAGGGATGCGGCCAGTGCGTGTTCGGAGAACAGGTGCAGGTCGTGTTCCTGGGTGAAGCCGATGGCGCCGTGGACCTGGTGGCCCAGAGCGCACACTCGTTCGTAGGCCTCGCTCACCCAGGCCTTGGCCATCGCCACCTGCTGTGCGGCTTCCCGGTTCACTGAGAGAAGCCAGATGGCCTCGTAGGCGGTGAAGCGGGAGCCCAGGACGTCGATGGCCATGTTCGCGCAGTGGTGCTGGACGGCCTGGAACGAGCCGACCGCGCGGCCGAACTGCTCGCGTTCCGTGGCGTACCGGACCGTCATGTCGAGGACGCGTTGGGCCGCGCCCACCATCTCCGCGCAGGTGGCGGCTGCGCCGAACAGCGAGATCGCGGCGGCCGCGTCCGTGCCCAGGGCGGCTTCGCCGGGGACCCAGAGGGCGTCCATCTCGGCGTGGCAGGGACGGTCGTGGCCGATCGTTCCGAGCGGTTTCAGGGTGACGTCCGCGGTGTCCACCCAGAAGGCGCGCGGCTCACCGTCCAGGCGCGCCACCACCAGGATGTGCTCGGCGGACGCGGCGAACGGCACGAACGTGGCCGTGCCGTCCAGGACGTAGCCGGAGTCGGAGCGCGACGCGACCGGGCCTTCGCCTGGCCGGTCCCACGGGAGCGGCGCCGCGGTCACGATCTGGCCGACCGAGATGGCGTTCAGCCAGCGCTCCTTCTGGGCGGACGTCCCGAACCGCGCGACCGGCATGCCGCAGCACGCGACCGAGGCCAGCAGCGGGCTCGGGACCTGCGCGTACCCCAGTTGCTCGAACAGCAGGCAGACGTCCAGGAAGTCGCCGCCCACGCCGCCGTGCTCCTCGGGGAAGGCCAGGCCCGTCCAGCCGAGCTCGACCATCTCCTTCCAGAGCGGCGCCGAGTGGCCGGACGGGTCGTCGCCGAGGGCCCGCGCGTCCGCCGTCGCGGCCTTGGACTCCAGGAGTTCGCGGGCCGTGGCGGCGATCAGCTCCTGGTCCTCGGTCAGGCTCAGGTCCATGGCGGCGGCACCTTGTCCGAGCGGACCCACACGCCCGGCCGCTCCTCCCAGAACAGCTGGACGAGGATGCCGCCGGTGTGCTTCGGGTGGACGAACGTGTGCTTCCAGGCGGCGCCGTCGGTGACGCCCTCCTCGTCGTCGAAGGTGGGGACGTCGTGGTACTCGCAGGCCGCCAGGGCCGCGTCCCAGTCGGCCACCTCGAAGGTGACGTGGTGGGCGCCCGGGCCGCCGCGCTCCAGGAAGCGGTCGATGAACGAGTCCTCCCCGCGCGGCATGATCACTTCCCAGCAGATCGTCGAGCCGGGGATGTTGAGGACGAGGTCGGCCATGTCGGGGTGCTCCGCGTCCGCCGTCCGCCAGACCTGCACGAACCCGGCGAGGTCGCGGTACCAGCGGGCGAGGACGTCCCGGTCGTGGAACGCCTGGCAGATGTGGTCGAGCGCCACGACGCCGAGCGACGGGCCGTCCGGCTCGGACGGCTCGGCGTCCGAGCCGGCGGTGTCGCCGCACATGTCGAGGCCGCCCGGTCCGCGGAGCCGCCACAGCACGCCGGTGCCGTGCTCGGGCGGGCTCAGCGACGCCTCCAGCCAGCGTCCCCACGCCCAGTCGGTCGGCTTGATGCCGCGCACTTCGAGTTCCGCGCGGACGGCTTCCAGGTCGGGCACCTCCGCGCCGACGTGATGCAGGCCCGGGCGCCCTTTGTGCTCGTCCAGCCAGGTCTGCAAGGACGAGTCGTCACCGGCGGGCGCGACGACCTCCCACGCCTGCCCGCGGCTCCCGGGGATCTCCAGCCGGGCGCCGCGCACGCCCTCGGCCGGGTTGTCCCAGCTCCGGACGCGCCGGAACCCGATCAGCCCCTCCAGCAGGGCGACCTGCTGGTCGAGGTCGGGGGTCACCTGCGCGACGTGATCGATGCGGTAGATCTGCACGGGTCCTCCTAGCTCGGGTGGGGCTCGATCCAGTCGTAGCCGTACGTGACGAGTTCCTTGACGAGCCGCAGGTTGTAGCGGTTCATCGCCGCGATCCGCTCGGCCAGCTCACCGATCCGCTTGTCGAACTCCTCCGCCGGGTAGACGTCGTTGACCAGGCCGAGTCGCAGCGCCCGGTCGGCGTCGATGCGGGCGCCGGTGAACAGCAGCTCCTTGGCGCGGGCCTTGCCGATCCGCTCCGGCAGCCGCTTCACGCCGCCCCACCCGGGGGCCGAGCCGCCGAACTCGGGCTGGTCGGGGTCGCCGTCCTCGGTCATCTTCGGGCGGTACGGGGGGCGCGCCGACAGCGTGATCTCGACGAGCCCCATCTTGGCGTCGTCGGAGGCGATGATGAAGTCCGCCGCGAGCGCCAACTCCAGCCCGCCGCCGACCGCGTACCCGTGCACCGCGGCGATCACCGGGACGGACAGCCGCTCCATCATCGCGAACGTCTTCTCGCCGAGCCGGCCCTGCTCGATCCGTTCGCGCGGGGTCAGCTTCTCCGACCAGGACAGGTCCATGCCGGCGCAGAACGCGCGCTCGCCCGCGCCGCGCAGCACCACGACGCAGACGTCCTCGTCGTCGTCCACGCGGGTGAAGATGTCGCGCAGCTCCGTCATCGTGGTGGGCGTCAGCGCGTTGAGCTTGTCCGGCCGGTTCAGCGTCAGCCAGGCGACCCGCTCCTCGAGCCGCAGGTCGATCGTCTCGTAGGCGTTCTCGTCGAGCATGTGCGTGCGCTCCTCCCGTGTGTGGTCAGCCGCGGGGCAGGTTCAGGCCCCGGGTGGCGATGACGTTGCGCTGGATCTCGGTGGTGCCGCCGAGGAAGGTGGAGGCGACCGAGTCGCGGCGCATGTGGGTGAACACCGCGTCCAGGGGCGCCCCCTCGCGCTCCCACAGCGCGGCGGACCGCCCGAACGCCAGCGCGCCCGTCCGCGCGAGCCGCTGGTGCAGCTCGGCCCCGAACAGCTGGTTGACGGACGCCTCGAAGCCGGGCTCGTCGCCCGCCGCCTGCCGCGACACGGTGTAGCGGGCCAGGTTGTACAGGACGGCGATCTCGGTCCGCCGGCGCGCGATCTCCTGCCGCAGCGCGGGACCGCGCCGGGCGTGCCGCTCCCCCTCCGGCGACCTCAGGCAGGCCACCAGATCGGCGAGGGCGTGCTCGTACTTGATGGTGGCGCCGATCCCGGCCCGCTCGAAGCCGAGCGCCGACATCGCCACGTACCAGCCGCGGTTCTCCTCGCCGACCCGGTTCGCGACCGGCACCCGGACGCCCTCGAAGAAGATCTCGCAGAACGGCGCCGCCCCGCGGATGTCGGTGATGGGACGGATCGTCACCCCGGGCGCGTCCGCCTCGACCAGCAGGAACGTGATGCCGCGGTGGGGGCGCTCGGCGGACGGGTCGGTGCGGACGAGCACGAACAGCCAGTCGGCGTACTGGCCGAGGGACGTCCACACCTTCTGGCCGTCCACGACGTACTCGTCGCCGTCGCGGACGGCGCGGGTGCGCAGCGAGGCCAGGTCGGAGCCGGACTCCGGCTCGGAGAAGCCCTGCGCCCAGGTCGCCTCGCCCGCCGCGATCGGCGGCAGGTGGGCGGCCTTCTGCTCGTCGGTGCCGTGGACGAGCAGGGTCGGGCCGAGCAGGAACGCGCCGATGCCGTTCACGGTCGGAACCCGGGCCCGCATCATCTCCTCGTGCAGGACGAACTCCTCCAGCGCCGACAGCCCCGCGCCGCCGTACTCCCGCGGCCAGTGCGGCGCGATCCAGCCGCGCTCGGCCAGCGCCGCCGCCCAGGCCCGCGCCCCCTCGCGCCGTTCGGGATCGTCCGCGACCCGGTCGACCGGCCAGTTGTAGCCGGCGACGTCCTCGGGTTCGAGGCTCTGCTCCTCGTCCCCCGCCGGACGGTACGAGGCGGGGAACCGCTCCCTGACGAAGGCCCGGACCTCCTCGCGGAAGGCGGCCTGCTCCGGTGTGTCGTCCCAGTTCACGGGTTGCTCGCCTCCCGGTCCCAGGTGGTCGGGGTGATCCCGCCGTCGCCCTGCGCGCGCAGCTTGTACTTGGCGACCTTGTCGGTCGGGGTGCGCGGCAGCGCGTCGATGAACTCGACGTAGCGCGGCACCATCGAGCGCGGCAGCCGCTCCTCGCAGTAGGCCACCAGCTCCTCCGGGTCGAGCCCGGTGTCCGGTTGCACCACGACCGACACCTTGATGTCCTCGTCCTCCAGTTCCGAGGGCACGCCGATCGCGGCGCACTCCAGCACCGCCGGATGCCGGTTGATCTCGGTCTCCAGGTCGAAGGCCGAGATGTTCTCCCCCCGCCTGCGGATGGCGTCCTTCATCCGGTCGAGGAAGTAGAAATACCCGTCGTCGTCGCGCCACACCCTGTCTCCGGTGTGGAACCACATGTTGCGGAAGCAGCGGGTCGTTGCCTCCCAGTTGCCGTAGTAGCCGGTGGTGAGGACGAACGGCTGCTTCGGCCGCAGGACCAGCTCGCCCGGCTCGCCCGGCCCGACCTCCCGGTCGCACTCGTCCACGACCGCCACCTGGAACCGCTCCTCGTGCGCCTGCCCGCACGATCCGAGCCGCCACTCCCCGTACGGGCTGCCGGTCGCGATGCCCGCCTCGGTGCTGGTGTAGGTCTCCACCGACCGGACGCCGAACCGCTCCCGCAGCGGCTCGTCCAGGTTGGACTTGCCCATGTAGAACGTCTCCAGCCGGTGGTCGCGGTCGCGGGACGTCGGCGGGCGGTTCAGCAGGATCGGGATCATCGAGAACACGCTCATGCACACCTGCGCGTCGAAGCGGCGCACGTCGTCCCAGAACCGGGACGCGCTGAACCGCTCGACGATCGCGATGGAGCCGCCGCCGAGCAGGGCCGAGAGCATGCCGTCCCACAGCGCGGCGGCGTGGAACAGCGGCAGCGGGCAGTAGACGGTCTTGCCCCAGCGGTCCAGGAAGTCCAGCGAGTCGTAGGCGCAGGTCAGCGCGAGCGCGTGCGGGACCATGGCGCCCTTGGACGGCCCGGTCGTGCCGGACGTGTACATGATCGCCTGCATGTCGCCGAAGCCGACCTTCACCTCCACCGGCCCGGAGCCGTCGGCCGGGAGGGCGGACATCTCCCGCGCGGGCTTGCCGAGGCGGTCGAGCAGCACCCCGGCCTCGGCGGCGCCCCGCACGACGACCCGTTCCAGCTTGGGCAGGCGGTCGGCGATCTCGACGAGCCGCTCGGCGTAGGGGCCGTCGACGATCAGCCAGCCGGAGTCGGAGCTGTCCAGGACGTGCCGCAGCAGTTCGCCCCGGTAGGCGATGTTGATCGGGACGGCGACCGCGCCGAGCCGCGCGAGCGCGAAGATGACGTGGACGAAGTCGGCGCAGTTGGGGAGCATCACGCCGACGTGGTCGCCGCGCGCGATGCCGGCGGCGGAGAACGCGCGGGCCAGCCGGTCGGCGGCGGCGTCGACCTCCCCGTAGCTGATCTCCCCGTCGCGGAATCTGAGGAACGTCTGTCTTCGGTGAACCTGCGCCTGTGACCGGAGGACGTCCCCGAGGACGAAGCTCTCCAGCGTCTCCTTGCGCATCCGGACCTCCGCTGTCGCTGCGTGGCGTGGGGCGGCTCGATGGCTGGCGGCTCAGTGGCTGGGCGGCTCAGTGGCTGGGCGGTTCGGTGGGCGGCTCGACGGCGGGCGGGCGGACGGCGGCGCGGAAACGGGCGGCGGCGGTCCGCAATCAGACATTGCCTTAAATAGAGGAACACGAAACGCTAAACACGGCAATAGTGACTTAAAGGCCACAAAGTCGTTCAAGCGGTTAGCTACTGGGACATCCGATCGCCCCTGTGACGCAGGCCACACCACCCGGACGGCCGGGTTTCGGACACGCCTCCCGGCAGGCGAGGTACCCCCGATACGACGGAACGCCCGGTCGGGCAGAGCCTGACCGGGCGTTCGCGCGGGTCGACCTCGGCCGAGGTCGTTGCACAAGGACTGCCAACGATTCCGGCCAAGGATCGGAGGATCTCGCCGAAAGCGATCGTGAGCTGCGCCTCTATCGTTCTGCCGTCCCCTCCGCCGAAGGAACGAGAGCGCCATGCAGAATGCGGACCGCCACAGCCCCAAGGCCCCCGAGCCCCGCTGGTGCTCCTGCCGCGTGCCGGATGTCAGCCGCAGGCAGGTCCTCGGCGGTCTCACCGCCGCGAGCGCGCTGGCCCTGGCCGGATGGCCCGGCTCCGCGCGGGCCGCGGCCGGCGGCCGGTCCGTGACGATCACCGTCATGGGCACGTCCGACCTGCACAGCCACGCCGTCGACTGGGACTACTACAAGGACGCCGGGTACAGCGACAGCGGCGGCAACGTCGTCGGGCTGGCGCGCGTGTCCAGCCTGGTGAACCAGATCCGCGCCGACCGCGGCCGCGAGCGCACCCTGCTCTTCGACGCGGGCGACACCCTCCAGGGAACCCCCCTCGGCTTCTACTACGCCTCCGTCGAACCGATCACCGAGACGGGCGCGACCCACCCGATGGCGCGGCAGATGAACGCCGTCGGCTACGACGCCGTGGCCCTCGGGAACCACGAGTTCAACTACGGCATCCCGTTCCTGAACCGGTGGATCGAGCAGATGGACGCGCCGGTGCTCGCGGCCAACGCCGTCCACGCGGGCACCCGCCGCCCCGCCTACCGCCCGTACATGATCAAGACGATGCGGGTTCCCGGGCACCCGCCGATCCGCGTCGGGCTGCTCGGCCTCACCAACCCGGGCGTGGCGATCTGGGACAAGGCCAATGTCTCCGGCCGGCTCGACTTCCTGGACCTGGTGGAGACGGCCCGGCGCTGGGTGCCGGTCATCCGCGCGAAGGGCGCCGACGTGGTCGTCGTCAGCGCCCACTCCGGCGACAGCGGCACCTCGTCCTACGGCGACGCCCTGCCCGTCGAGAACGCCGCCGCCCTGGTCGCCGAGAAGGTCCCGGAGATCGACGCGATCCTGTTCGGGCACGCGCACCTGGAGATCCCCGAGCGGTTCGTCACCAACGAGGCCACCGGCCGGACGGTCGTGATGAGCGAGCCGAAGTGCTGGGGCCAGCGCCTGTCGGTCTTCGACCTCACCCTCGTCCACGAGCGGGGCCGCTGGACGGTCACCGGCAAGTCCGCGACGACCGTGAACAGCAACACGGTCGAGGAGGACCCGGCGCTCGTCACCCTCGTCAAGAAGCAGCACGACGCGGTGGTCGCCTACGTCAACAAGGAGGTCGCCACCTCCACCGAGGAGATGTCGGCGGCGGAGTCGTGCTGGAAGGACACCGCGATCCTGGACTACGTCCACCAGGTGCAGACCGCGAAGGTCAGGGAGGCCGTCGCGGGCACGGAGAACGCGTCCCTGCCGGTCGTCTCGATCGCCGCGCCGTTCAGCCGCGCCGCGACCTTCCCGGCCGGCAAGGTCACCATCCGCGACATCGCGGGCCTCTACATCTACGACAACACGCTGCTGGCGAGCATCCTGACGGGCTCCCAGATCAAGGAGTACCTGGAGTACTCGGCCCGGTACTTCGAGCAGGCCGCCCCCGGCGCGCCGGTCGACCCGGCCTCGTGGACGAACGCGAACAACCGCCCCGACTACAACTACGACCAGTTCTCCGGCGTCACCTACGACGTCGACATCGCCAAGCCGGAGGGCTCGCGCATCACCGGCCTGGCCTACGAGGGCACGCCGGTCGCCGACGACCGGAAGTTCGTCGTCGCGGTCAACAACTACCGCCAGTCGGGCGGCGGCGGGTTCCCCCACATCGCCACCGCGCCGGTCGTCTACAACGCCCAGGTGGCGATCCGCGAGGCGATCGTCGAGTACGCGTCCGCCGCGGAGACCATCGACCCCGCGACGTTCCACGTTGAGAACTGGAAACTCGTCCGCGACGGCACCCCGGTCTTCTAGCCCCGGACCGCGTCAGCGGGGGCGAAGGTGCGGCGGTAGGCGGTCGGCGGGACGCCCACCGCCCGCGTGAAGTGGTGGCGGAGGTTGGCGGGGCTGCCGAGGCCGCAGCGTTCGGCGATCTGGTCGACCGGGAGGGAGGTTGTCTCCAGGAGTTCGCGCGCGTGGTCGATGCGGATGCCGCGCAGCCACGCCATGGGGGTCGTGCCGGTCGCGGCGTGGAAGCGGCGGATCAGCGTGCGGGTGGTGACGTTGGCGCGGCGCGCCAGAGCGGCGACGGTGAGCGGCTCGTGCAGCCGCTCGCGCGCCCAGTCGAGGAGCGGGCCCAGTTCGTCCGCGTCCGCCAGGGGGACGGCCGCGTCGATGTACTGGGCCTGCCCGCCGGGACGGTGCGCGGGCATCACCAGGCGCCTGGCCAGGGCGCTCGCCACGGCGGCGCCGTGGTCGTTGCGGACGACGTGCAGGCACAGGTCGAGCCCGGCGGCGGTGCCCGCGCTGGTCAGGACGTCGCCGTCGTCGATGTAGAGGACGGACGCGTCCACCAGCACCTTCGGGTAGCGGGCCGCCAGCTGGCCCGCGTGCATCCAGTGGGTGGTCGCGGGGCGCCCGTCCAGGAGGCCCGCGGCGGCGAGGACGAACGCGCCCGTGCACAGCGAGACGACGCGGGCGCCGTTGCCGTGCGCGGCGCGGACCGCGTCGACCAGGTCCGGCGGCTGCTCGTCGACGACGCTCGCGCAGGCGGGGATCACGACGGTGTCGGCGTCGGCGAGCGCGTCGAGGCCGTGCCCGGCCTGCGGGACGAACCCGGCGGTGGTGCGGGCGCCGGGGGCGGCGCAGAGGCGGAAGTCGTACCAGGAGGCGGCGAGCCCCGGGCGCTCGTACCCGAACACCTCGCACGGGATCGCCAGCTCGAAGATCGGCACCCCTTCGGTGACCGCGACGGCGAGCGTGTGCATGTCACTAATTTAGCGATGATGGTCACTTCTGCCACTTGGGGCGGGGGGCGGCGCGCGCCAGGCTCGGACGCATGGACGACTTCCCCTCTGGACGAGCCTCCTTCGACCCGCCCCCGGAACCGGCCGAGCGCGTGTGGCGGCAGGTCGTCGACCTGCTGCGGGACGAGCGCGAACGGATCGCCGGGCGGGACGTGAGCGCCCCCGTGGACGTGGCGGAGCTGCGAGCGGCGATCGGCGCGTACGACTTCGCCCGTCCCGTCCCGCCCCGCGAGGCGGTCGACGGGGTCGCGGAGCTGCTGCGGGCGACCACCGTCCACACCACGCATCCCCGGTACTTCGGGCTGTTCAACCCGACGCCGACGCTGATGGGCGTGGTCGGCGAGACGCTCGCGGCGGCGTTCAACCCGCAGCTGGCCGCGTGGTCGCACGCGCCCGCCGCCGCGGAGATCGAGGCGCACCTGCTGCGCTTCCTGGGCGGGCGGCTCGGCTACCCGCCGGAACGGGTGGCCGGGTCGTTCACGAGCGGAGGCGCGGAGGCGAACCTGACGGCCGTGCTGATGGCGCTGACGAGGACCTGGCCCGGCTACGGCGAGAAGGGGCTGCGGGCGCTCCCCGGCCGCCCGGTCCTGTACGCGTCGGCCGAGAGCCACCTGGCCTGGCTGAAGATCGCGCACGCCACCGGCATCGGGCGGGAGGCCGTGCGCCTCGTCCCGACGGGGCCCGGGCTGCGGATGGAGGCCGCGCGGCTGGCCGAGCTGGTCGCCGACGACCGCGCGCGCGGCGACCTGCCGTTCCTCGTCGTCGCGACCGCCGGCACCACCGGCGCCGGGGCGATCGACCCGCTGCGCGACCTGGCCGGCCTCTGCGCGGACCACGGCCTCCGCCTGCACGTGGACGCCGCCTACGGAGGCGCCGCGGCCCTGTCGGACCGGCTGCGGCCCGCGCTGGACGGCATCGAGCTCGCCGACTCGATCACGCTCGACGCGCACAAGTGGCTGAGCGTCCCGATGGGCGCGGGCGCGCTGCTCTGCACGGACGCCGACGGCCTCGCGGAGACCTTCCGGGTCACCACGTCCTACATGCCGGACGAGATCCACGGCACCGTCGACCCCTACACCTCGAGCCAGCAGTGGTCACGGCGGTTCATGGGGCTCAAGCTGTTCCTCAGCCTCGCCGTCGCGGGCCGCGCGGGCTACGCCGAGCAGCTCGAACGCGACGCCGGCCTGGCGGACGCGCTGCGCGGCGGGCTCGCCGCCGCGGGCTGGGAGATCGTCAACGACACCCCGCTGCCCGTCGTGTGCTTCGCCGACCCGGGCGACGGGACGTGGGAGCGCCACGACGCGCTCGCCCGCGCGGTCGTGGGGAGCGGGCGAGCGTGGATCAGCCCCGTCCGGCTGGACGGGCGCGCCGCCCTGCGCGCATGCGTCATCAGCCACCGCACCACGCTCGCGGACGTCGAAGAGCTCGTCGACGCGGTGACGAAGGCGCGCGCCTGAGCCGGCGGGTCAGGGGACGCGGGCGAGGGCGCACAGCATGGAGACGTCCTCGACCGACGGGCGGTCCTCCGGCGGGACGTCCGGACGCCAGTCGACGACCGAGGTGACGCCCGGGGGGAGGAGCTCCAGGCCGTCGAAGAAGCGCGCGAACTCCTCCCGGGTGCGGAGCCGGAACGGGACGCCGCTGCGCGCGTTGGCCTCCTCGTTCTCCGCGTACTGCTCGGGGGTGAGGTGCTCGCTGGTCGCGTGCGTCATGACGAGGAAGCTGCCCGGCGCCAGCGCCGACAGCAGGCGGGAGACGATGCCGTACGGGTCGTGGTCGTCGGTGACGAAGTGCATGGTGGCGACCAGCATCAGCGCCGTCGGCCGGGACAGGTCCAGGGTGGCGCGCAGGTCGGGGTTCGAGAGGATCGTGCCGGGTTCGCGCAGGTCGGCCTCGATGTAGGCGGTCCTGCCCGCGGGGTCGCTGTTCAGCAGGGCGCGGGCGTGGACGAGCACCACCGGGTCGTTGTCGACGTAGACGACGCGGGACGTCGGCTCGATCGCCTGCGCGACCTCGTGCACGTTGCCGGCCGACGGGAGCCCGGTCCCGATGTCGAAGAACTGGTGGATTCCGGCCTCACCGGCCAGGTACCCCACCACCCTCTTGAGGAATCTGCGGTTCTCCCGGGCGGACAGGGAGACGGTGGGCCACGCGGACGCGACGACCTCCGCCGACTCGCGGTCCACCGCGAAGTTGTCCTTGCCGCCGAGCCAGTAGTTGTAACGGCGGGACGGGTGCGCCTTCGTCGGGTCGATCCCCGCCGGGACCCACTCATCTTCCACGGCGACCTCGTTTCGTTGCCCGCCGCGCCCCCGCGGCGGAGAAGACCAAAAACCCTCGTCGTGCGGGGCGGGAACAGAATCTCACATGGACGGGGGGTCGAAACGGCGACCTTTGTGAAATGGTGGCGACCGTGGATCTCTTCTACAGCCCGTTCGACTTCGCGATTCAGAACGACCCTTACCCGGTGTACTCGGAACTGCGCGAGAAGTCACCGGTTTTTCGCAATGAGGACGACGATTTCTGGGCCATTTCCCGGCACGCCGACGTCCTGGCGGCGCTGAAGGACTCGAACCGGTTCTCCAGCCGGAACGGCCTGCGGATCGAGCCGGCCTTCTGGGGCCCGGACGCGGAGAGGTTCTTCTCCTTCGTCGCGATGGACCCGCCGAAGCACACCCGGATGCGGGGCCTGGTGTCCCGGGCGTTCACGCAGAAGCGCGTCCAGGCGCTGGAGCCGCGCATCCGCGAGATCGCGCGCGACTGCCTGGCGCCGCACCTGGACGGCGACTCCTTCGACCTGATGACGGACTTCGCGGCCCGCTTCCCCACCGACGTGATCTCCGAGCTGGTCGGCGTCCCCGAGGCCGACCGCGGCAGGGTCCGCGACCTCGGCATGGCGATCATGTACCGGGACGAGGCGGGCGGCGACCTGCCGCCCGAGGCGCTGCAGGCGATCGGCGCGCTCGTCGCCTACTACACCGAGCTGACCGTCGAGCGGGCCCAGCGGCGCCGCGACGACCTGCTGTCCGGGCTGCTGGACGCGGCCGAGGACGAGGACCGGCTCACCCCGGAGGAGATCGTCGGCGTGCTGATCCTGCTCGTCGGCGCCGGCATCGAGACCACGATGCTCACGCTCGGCAACGCCTGGCACGCCGCCTGGCGGCACCCCGCGCAGCGGGCCGAGGCGTTGCTTCCAGGACAGGGCGGGCGCATCGAGGACTGGATCGAGGAGACCCTGCGCTGGGACCCGCCGTCGCAGGCGCTCGCCCGCACCACCACCGAGGACGTCGAGCTGCACGGCACGACGATCCCGGCGGACGCGCGCGTCCTGCTGCTCGTCGGCGCCGCCAACCGCGACCCGGACGTCTTCCCCGAGCCCGACCGCTTCGACCTGGACCGCGACACCGGCGCCTCCCTCGCGTTCGGCAACGGCCGGCACCACTGCCTCGGCGCGAACCTCGGCCGGCTGGAGGCCCGCAACGCGCTCGGCGCGATCGCGGACGTCGTCGCCGACTACGAGATCGACATCGACGCGGCCCGGCGGGTCCGCTCGTCCAACGACCGCGGCTTCGCGTCCCTGCCCAGCCGCATCACGGCCCGCCGCTGATCCCGTCCCCGGCCGGCGGCGGGTCCGGCGGCCGGGACGCGCGGTTCCCGGATCCGAAAGATTTTGCAAACGGATCGCCGCGCAGCGTAACTGCGCGGTGAACTTCCGGGCAGGACACCGGGCTATGGAGAGGATCGAGCCCGAGCCCGGCGAGCGGGACGAGTATCCCGGTACCGAGCCCGTGAGCCTCATCAAGCGCGGGCGCCCGCACACCGACTGGATCGTCTACGGCGTCGCGGCCGTGCTGTCGGCCTCGTTCGTGATCTGGGGCGGGGCCGACACCGGCGGCCTCAGCTCGGCGGCGGACGCGATGCTGGACTGGCTGCTGACGAACCTCGGCTGGCTGTTCGTCCTCGCCGCCACCGGCTTCGTGATCTTCTCGCTGTGGCTGGCGTTCAGCCGGTACGGCCGCATCCCCCTCGGCCATGAGGGGGACGAGCCGGAGTTCCGCACCGTCTCGTGGGTCGCGATGATGTTCAGCGCGGGCATGGGCATCGGGCTGATGTTCTTCGGCGTGGCCGAGCCCCTGACCCACTTCGTCGAGCCGCCGCCCGGCACCGACCCGGCGCAGAGCGATGCCGCGATCGAGACGGCCATGGCGACGACGATGTTCCACTGGACGCTGCACCCGTGGTCCATCTACGCCGTGCTCGGCCTCGCGATCGGGTACAGCCACTACCGCCGGGGGCGCAGCCAGCTGATCAGCTCGGCGTTCGCCCCGCTGCTCGGCCGCCGTGCCGAGGGCCCGGCGGGCAAGGTCATCGACATCCTCGCGCTGTTCGCCACGCTGTTCGGGTCGGCCGCCTCGCTCGGCATCGGCGCGCTGCAGATCCGGACCGGGATGCAGGAGGCGGGCTGGATCTCCTCGCTCGGGACCACCACCCTCGTGCTGATCATCGTGGTGCTGACGGTCTGCTTCGTGGTGTCGGCGGTGTCGGGCGTCGCGCGGGGCATCCAGTGGCTGTCCACCGTCAACATGGTGCTGGCCGTCGTGCTCGCGGTCTTCGTGTTCGTGGTCGGGCCGACCGTGTTCGTCCTTGAGCTGCTGCCCACCTCGCTCGGCGTCTACCTCCAGGACTTCGGGCAGATGGCGTCCCGGTCCGGCGCGACGGGCGGCGAGCCGATGAAGACGTTCCTGTCCAGCTGGACGATCTTCTACTGGGCGTGGTGGATCTCCTGGGCGCCGTTCGTCGGGATGTTCCTGGCCCGGATCAGCCGCGGCCGCACCATCCGGCAGTTCGTCGGCGGCGTCATCCTCGTGCCGAGCGCGGTCAGCGTGGTCTGGTTCGCGATCTTCGGCGGGACGGCCATCGACCAGCAGCGCAGGGGGCTGAACCCGTTCGGGAACGGCACCGAGGAGCAGATCACCTTCAACGTTCTCGGCCACCTGCCGTGGACGGCGGTGACCGCGGTCGTCGTCATGGTGCTCGTGGCGATCTTCTTCGTGTCCGGCGCGGACGCCGCGTCGATCGTCATGGGCACGCTGTCGCAGCGCGGCTCGACCTCCCCGGCCCGCTGGATCGTGATCTTCTGGGGCGCGATGACCGGCGGGGTCGCCGCGATCATGCTGGTGGTCGGCGGGGACAGGGCCCTGAACGGCATCCAGAACATCACCTTCATCGGCGCGCTGCCGTTCGCGATCGTGCTGATCCTGCTGTGCGTCGCGCTGGCGAAGGACGTGCGCTCCGACCCGATGATGCGCCGCCAGCACAAGGGCGCCGAGGTCCTGGAGGACGCCGTCATCGCCGGCGTCGCCCGCCACCAGGGCGAGTTCGAACTCCAGATCGGGCCGTCCGAGCCGGACAGGGACGCCGGGGACGCGCAGGACCCGTCCCGCTGAGGGGCCCGGTCACACGATCGGGCGCCCGGTCCTGAGGCGGCGGCGGACGTCGCGCAGGTAGAGGTTGAAGGGGAACTCGCGGGCCGGGCGCGGCAGGGCCCGGTTGCTCGCCGCCAGCACGCGGACGAAGCGGTCGAAGCGCGCCTGGTCGCGGGGCGTCCACGGGAAGCCGAGCTCGTCGCGGAAGGGCTGGGGTAGGAAGCCCATCGTCAGGAAGCGGTGGAACCGGCCGAACGTCCGGTGGACGGGTGCGGGCAGGAAGCGCATCTCGGCGAGGTCGCGCAGGTAGCCGCGGGTCACGTCGTCCATCTCGATCTTCGCCAGGCCCGCCCGCCAGTAGTCCTCGAAGGCGTCCCGGTCCGGCGGCCACATGTCCGGGGTGACCTGGAGGGTGGTGCCGAAGCGGGCGCCGTGCCGGTACAGGTCGGCGGCCTGGTCCCGCGACGGCGTCCCGTACAGCATCGTGTAGATCATCTCGATGCCCACGTAGAGGCACGCGGCGACCCACAGCTGCAGTTCGCGGTCGAACGCGTTGTAGGCGACGGGCTCCTTCGCGCGGACGTGCCGGTGCGCGCGGTTCACCTCGCGGCGCATGGCCTCGCGCTCGGCCTCGGTGCCGAGCATGGCGACGGCGATGTAGCTGAGCGTGGTGCGGGCCCGCTTGACCGGGTGCTTGTCGACGCGGCCGCTGTCGACCGTGCTCTCCGCGACGCCGTGCCCGATCGGGAGGCGGGAGAGCTGCATGACGACGTTGGACGCGGCGGCGGCCAGGGCCACCCCGCTGATCGAGTCAAGAACGACCTTCGGCGGCGTCTCCTCAACGGTCGCGGTCATGCCGGCCCCACCTCCGTACGGGCTCGCGCCTGCGCCCACGATTGATACAACGAGTCGGATTCCGTCTCACTGTGCCAGTGTAAGTGTGCGCTTGCAAGACGCCCGGGGCGAGAGCGCCCGCACACGCGGCCCGCACGGAGGCCGGGACCGGGGCGCCCGGCCTCGTGCGGGCGGCCCCGGTCAGGTGTAGGGGTTCTCCTTCGCCAGGACGCGGCCCGCGAACTCCTTCAGGGAGTCCAGGGCGCGCAGGTACGGCATCGGGCCGTAGGAGACGCGCGCGACGCCCATCTCCGCCAGCTCCGCGAGCGACGTGCCCGGGAAGTTGTTCGCGTTGACCGGGCCCGGGATCCCCTTGACCAGGGCCCGGACGGCGTCCGGCGGCGCCGCGATCGGGTAGACGCAGTCGGCGCCGGCCTCCAGGTACAGCCGTCCCCGCGCGATCGCGCCCTCGACCGGGTCCGGGACCTTGGCGACGAACGTGTCGGCGCGGGCGTTGATCACCAGCGCGTCCCCGGCCGCCTCCCGGACGGCCGCGATGTACTCCGCCTGGGCCTCCGGCTCGGCCAGCTCCCCGGCGTAGGCGTCCTCCAGGTTGCAGCCCGCCGCGCCGATCGCGAGCAGCCGCTCGACCAGCTCCCCCGGCTGCAGCCCGTACCCGGCCTCGGCGTCCACGGTGACGGGGACGGTCGCCGCGCGGATCACGCGCCCCGCGGCGGCGAACATCTCCTCCACGGGCGCCCCCTCGTGGTCGGGGTAGCCGAGCATGGCGGCCACGGCGGCGCTCGCGGTGGCGAGGGCCGGGAACCCGGCCTCCTGGACGATCTTCGCGCTCCCCGCGTCCCAGACGTTGGGCAGCAGCAGCGGCTCACCGGGACGGTGCAGGTCCCGCAGCAGTGCGGCGTTGTCCGTCATATCTGTTCCTTCCTTCCCCAGAGGGACGGAGAACACGGCCGCGTTGTGACATCCGCGCCCGGCGGCGGCCCCGTCCCGCCGTCCCGGCCATGGGTTAGCGTCAAGGTGATCATCCGCTTGCGACGAGGGAGTACGCAATGCAGCCGTGGTCCGCCGATCTCGCCGGCCGCCTCGAAGACCACGTCGTCAGCAGCGAACTGCTGCGCGGCAACCCGCTGGACGACCCGCACGAGCGGCCGGTGCTGGTGTACGTACCACCCGGCTACGACGACGAACCCGACCGCCGCTACCCCAGCGTCTACGTGATCACCGGTTTCACCGGCCACGTCGGGATCTGGCGCAACCGGATGCCCTACCGGCGGCCCTTCCCCGAGACGGCCGACGAGGTGTTCGCCTCCGGAGAGGCGCCGCCCGCGATCGTGGTGTTCGTGGACGCCTGGACGGCGCACGGCGGCAGCCAGTTCGTCGACTCCCCCGGCACGGGCCGCTACCACTCCTACATCTGCGACGAGATCGTCCCGTGGGTGGACGGCCACTACCGGACGCTCGACGCGCCCGAGCACCGGGCGATCAGCGGCAAGTCCAGCGGCGGCTACGGCGCGATGATCACGCCGATGCTCCGTCCCGACCTGTTCGGCGCGCTCGCGACGCACGCGGGCGACGCCCTGTTCGAGTACTGCTACCTGACCGAGTTCCCCAAGTGCGTCCGGTTCCTGCGCAAGTACGACGGCGACATCCTGCGCTGGTGGGACGACTTCAACAGCCGCACCTCGTTCACCAAGCCCGAGGACATGGAGCTGCTCAACATCCTCGGCATGGCCGCGTGCTACTCCGCCCGCGAGGACGGCACTCCCGAGCTGCCGTTCGACCCGGTCACCGGCGTGCTCCGGCCGCGGGTGTGGGAGCGCTGGCTCGCCTGGGACCCGGTGCGGATGGTGCCGGAGCACGCCGAGGCGATGCGCTCGCAGCGGGCGATCTGGATCGACGGCGGCACGCGCGACGAGTGGTACCTCGACATCGGCGCGCAGGCGTACCACCGGGCGCTGCTCGACGCCGGCGTCGCCGAGGACGTGATCCACTTCGAGCTGTTCGACGCCGCCCACGGCGGCATCGACTACCGCTACCCCATGGCGCTCTCCTGGCTCTGCCGCCGCATCGCCCCCTGACCGACCCCGCCGGGCGGCAGGCGTCTCAACGCGCGCGCCGCCCTCAGGGTTCCCTGCCGGACGGGCCGGGCCGATCTCTCGGCCCGGCCCGTTCGCGCTGCTCCGCCACGTCATTCCATTGGTTTCAGAGAGCCGCCCGCCGAGATTGAAAATCCAGAACCAAATGGATTTATTGACACCTTTCTCGAACCGGGGTGCACTTCGGGTCAGCTCATCCGGATGAGTCCCCCATCCAAACCCCCCGCCGGGCGGGCGGCGGTTCATGGAGCGCTCTTACAAGGGCCTCCGCGTGCCCACCCCCTCCGCCCGCCCGGCACGTGGAAGGAGCACCCCCGTGAGACACCAGACCGCGATCGGGGCGGCGGCGTTGTCCGTCGGCCTCGCCGTGGCGATGTCCTCGCCCGCCTCAGGTGCGACACCCCGCACCGCCCCCGCGGCCCCGGCCAAGCCGGACCCCCGCACCGTCGCCGCCGCCTCGGCCGACCGCCTGGTCGCGGCGAAGCCCGCCGCGTTCAAGAAGGCCCCCAAGGACAGGATCGTCCGGCGCGGGGTCACCTCGGGCCTGCGCGGCCTCCAGTACGTGGCCTACGAGCGCACCTACGACGGCCTGCCCGTCTACGGCGGCGACTTCGTCGTCACCACCAACGCGAGCGGCGGCGTGCTGAGCACCTCCGTCGACCAGACCCGCACGCTCGACGTGTCGACCAAGGCCTCGGTCGGCGCGGCGCAGGCCGCCAAGGCCTCGCGCGCCCGCGTGTCCAAGGTCGAGACCGCCTCCACGCCCCGCCTGATGGTGCTCGCCGAAGGCTCGGGACGGCTCGTCTACGAGACCGTCGTCAGCGGCACCCAGAAGAAGGCCCCGACGAAGCTGCACGTGTTCGTCGACGCCAAGACCGGCAAGGTCGTCAAGACCTACGACGAGGTCCGGGACGCGGCCGACGACCGCAGCTACTACCACGGCACCGTGGACCTCAGCACCGCCGCCACGTCCATGACCGACCCGCAGCGCTCCGGCATCCGGTGCGGCGGCCAGAACGGCTCCGCCTACACCGGCACCGACAGCGCCTGGGGCAGCGGCAGCGGCACGGACCTGGAGACCGCCTGCGTCGACGCCCTCTACGCGGTCCAGAAGGAATGGGACATGCTGGGCTCCTGGCTCGGCCGCAACGGCATCAACGGCAGCGGCGGCGGCTTCCCGCTCCGCGTCGGCCTGAACGACGTCAACGCCTACTGGAACGGCAGCTACACCAACTTCGGCCACAACCAGGCCGGCACCAAGCAGGCCACCTCCGTCGACGTCGTCGGCCACGAGAACGGCCACGCCGTCTTCACCACCACGCCCGGCGGCGACAGCGGCGGCAACGGGAACGAGAAGGGGGGCATGAACGAGTCGGCCGGCGACATCTTCGGCGCGCTGACCGAGCACTACATGAACGAGCCCTCCACCTACGACCCGCCGGACTACCTGGTCGGCGAGGAGGTCGACCTGGTCGGCCAGGGCCCGATCCGCAACATGTACAACCCCTCGGCGCTGGGCGACCCCAACTGCTACTCCTCCTCGATCCCGAACACCGAGGTGCACGCGGCGGCCGGCCCGCAGAACCACTGGTTCTACCTGCTGGCCGAGGGCTCGAACCCCACCAACGGCAACCCGACCAGCCCGACCTGCAACAACTCCACCGTCACCGGCATCGGCATCCAGAAGGCCGGCCAGATCTTCATGGGCGGCCTGAACCGCAAGGTGACGAGCTGGAGCCACGCCCGCGCCCGCGTCGAGACGATCAACGCGGCGCTGCAGCTGTTCCCCGGCTCGGCCACCGAGTGCAACGCGGTGAAGGCGGCGTGGAGCGCGATCAACGTCCCCGCGCAGAGCGGCGAGGCGGCCTGCGGCACCCAGCAGAACGACTTCTCGGTCACGCTGAGCCCCGGCTCGGGCAGCGCCCAGGCGGGCGGGACGGCGACCGCCACGGTCGCCACCCAGACCACGGGCGGCACCGCCCAGCAGATCTCGCTGTCGGCGACGAGCAGCCCGTCCGGCCCGACCGCCACGTTCTCCCCGTCCACGATCACCTCGGGGCAGTCGTCCACGATGACCGTCACCGTCCCGGCCGGGACCGCTGACGGCACCTACCGGCTGACCGTGCTCGCCGACGGCGCGTCCGTCGACCGCACGGCCACCTACACGCTGACCGTCGGGCAGGGCCAGCCCGGCTCCGTCTACTCCGACGACTTCGAGTCCGGGACGGGCTGGACGACCAACCCGAACGGCACCGACACCGCCACCGCGGGCCGCTGGGAGCGGGGCACCCCGCAGCCGACCAGCTACTCCGGCACCAACCTGCAGCTCGCCGCCGCGGGCGGCAGCGGCGCCCTCGTGACGGGCGCGGCCGCCGGAACCGACGCCGGAACCTACGACCTCGACGGCGGCGTCAGCAGCGTCCAGTCCCCGGCGATCAGCCTGCCGAGCGGCACCCTGTCGCTGAAGTTCTCCTGGAACTTCGCCTACCTCAACAACAGCTCGACCGACGACTACCTGCGCGTCCGCGTCGTCGGCGCGAACGGGTCGAGCACCGTGCTGAACCAGAGCGGCGCCGCGGCCAACAAGGCCGGTGCATGGCAGACGGCGACGTACGACCTGTCCGCCTACGCCGGCCAGTCCGTCCGCATCCTCGTCGAAGCGGCCGACAACGGAACCGGCAGCCTCGTCGAGGCCGGCATCGACAACGTCACCATCACCAAGGCCTGACCGCCCCCCGCCCGCGGCCCGTGACGGGGCCCGCTCCCCCGTCGCGGGTCGCGCCCCTACCTGGAGGAACGCATGAGATCGCGCATGATCGCGACCTTGGGCGCGGCGGCCCTCGCGGCGTCGGCCCTGCTCGCCCCGTCCGGCGCCGCGGCCGCGCCCGCCACACTGGCCGCCCCCGACATCTCGCTCGCCAACGTCAAGGCGCACCTGTCCCAGCTGCAGAGCATCGCCACCGCCAACGGCGGCAACCGCGCCCACGGCCGCCCCGGCTTCCGCGCCTCGATCGACTACGTGAAGGGCAAGCTGGACGCCGCCGGCTACCAGACCAGCGTCCAGTCGTTCACCTACAACGGCTCCACCGGCTACAACCTCATCGCCGACTGGCCGGGCGGCGACACGAACAACGTCCTGATGACCGGCGCGCACCTCGACAGCGTCACCGCCGGGCCCGGCATCAACGACAACGGCTCCGGCTCGGCCGCCAACCTGGAGATCGCCCTCACCATCGCCCGCGAGAAGTACGCGCCCAAGCGGCACCTGCGGTTCGGCTGGTGGGGCGCCGAGGAGCTCGGCCTCGTCGGCTCCACCAACTACGTCAACAACCTCGCCTCCACCGAGCGGTCGAAGATCAAGAGCTATCTGAACTTCGACATGGTCGGCTCCCCCAACCCGGGCTACTTCGCCTACGACGGCGACGGCTCCAGCGGCAGCGGCGGCCCCGCCGGATCGGCCGAGATCGAGCAGACGCTGCGCGCCTACTTCCAGTCGATCAACGTGCCCGTCCAGGACACCGCGTTCGACGGGCGCTCCGACTACGGGCCGTTCATCCGGTACGGGATCGCCGCCGGAGGCCTGTTCACCGGGGCCGAGGGACGCAAGACGACGCAGCAGGCGCAGCTGTGGGGCGGCCAGGCCGGCGTCGCGTTCGACCGCTGCTACCACTCGTCCTGCGACACCTCGTCCAACATCGACGACACCGCGCTCGACCGCAACTCCGACGCCATCGCCCACGCGGTCTGGACGCTCGGCGGCGACGGAGGCACCACGGAACCGCCCGGCGACACCGTCTTCACCGACGACCTCGAATCGGGCACCGGCTGGACCGCGAACCCGAACGGCACCGACACCGCCACCGCGGGCCGCTGGGAGCGGGGCACCCCGCAGCCGACCAGCTACTCCGGCACCAACCTGCAGCTCGCCGCCGCGGGCGGCAGCGGCGCCCTCGTGACGGGCGCGGCCGCCGGAACCGACGCCGGAACCTACGACCTCGACGGCGGCACCACCACCGTCCAGTCGCCCGCGATCGCGCTGCCGGCCGGCTCGAAGACGCTGTCGTTCTCCTGGTACCTCGCCCACCTGAACAACAGCTCCACCGACGACTACCTGCGGGTGCGGGTCGTCGGACCGAACGGCTCCACGACCGTCCTCGACCAGGCCGGAGCGGCGGCCAACCGCGCCGGCTCCTGGCAGACGCGGACCGCGGACGTCTCCGCCTACGCCGGCCAGACCGTCCGCATCGTCGCCGAAGCCGCCGACAACGGAACCGGCAGCCTCGTCGAGGCCGGCCTGGACAACATCAAGATCACCAAGTAACCGCTGGCCGGGGGCCGGTTTCAGAGTTTCCCACGGCCCCCGTTCACACCATTGAAAATCCAGTGGCGGATGGATTCGTTGACACCGGCCCACCCGCCGCGATCCACTCGTGAACAGCCCGGCCCCACCCCCAGGGCCGTTCACCGGCGACCGCACGGGACGATCTCGGCCCGCCCCGTGCACCGGCAGGAAGACGGGGCCCGCCCCCCGCCCAAACGCCCCTCCTGGCCCCAGCCAGGAGGGGCGTTTTTGTGCTTATCGCAGTGCCCTCCTCCTTCGGGCCTGACGGCCCTCCATCGTCGGGGACTGCGGGCGATCGCTGCATCGCTCCGTCTCGCCTTGCGGCTCTCTGCGCGATCAGATTCTTGCTTCGCTCGAACCTGCCTTCGGACGCGATCGCAACCATTGAGGTTGTCGCGGGGTCGCGGCGGTGGCTGAGGTCAGCCCGACCCACCTGGTCTACTTCTGCGGACCAGGGCGCTTCGGCACTGTGCGGGTTGTCGGTGGGGCGGGGCAGACTGGAGGCATGTGCCGCAGTATCAAGACGCTTCGACCGCCTTACTCCGACGACGTCACCGATGAGGACGTGCGGGCGGCGGCGCTCCAGTACGTGCGGAAGATCTCCGGGTTCCGGGCGCCCGCCTCGCATAACGCGGAGGCGTTCGACCGGGCCGTGGAGGAGATCGCGCGGAGCACCGCCGCCCTTCTCGACACCCTGGAGGTGCGGGGGCGCCGTTAGCTCTCGGCGGCGACCAGTTCGGCGATCTGGACGGTGTTGAGGGCAGCGCCCTTGCGCAGGTTGTCGCCGGAGCAGAACAGGGCGAGGCCGTTCTCGACGGTCTCGTCGCGGCGGATGCGGCCCACGTAGGTGGGGTCCTGGCCGGCGGCCTGGAGCGGCGTCGGGACGTCCGAGAGGGCGACGCCGGGCGCGCCCGCCAGCAGCTCGCTGGCGCGCTCGGGGCTGATCGGGCGCTCGAAGCGGGCGTTGACCTGCAGGGAGTGGCCGGTGAAGACGGGGACGCGCACGCAGGTGCCCGACACCTTCAGGTCCGGAAGCTCAAGGATCTTGCGGCTCTCGTTGCGGAGCTTCTGCTCCTCGTCGGTCTCGGCGAGGCCGTCGTCGACGATCGAGCCCGCCATGGGGAGCACGTTGAACGCGATCGGGCGCACGTAGACCGACGGCTCGGGGAACTCCACGGCCGTCCCGGAGTGGGTCAGCCGGTCGGCGGTCTGGACGGTCTTGGCCGCCTGGTCGTGCAGCTCGGCCACGCCGGCGAGGCCGCTGCCGGAGACGGCCTGGTAGGTGGAGACGACGAGGGCGGTCAGCCCGGCCTCGGCGTGCAGGGGGCGCAGCACCGGCATCGCGGCCATCGTGGTGCAGTTCGGGTTGGCGATGATGCCCTTCGGGCGCTGCCTCGCGGCGTGCGGGTTGACCTCCGCGACGACCAGCGGGACGTCCGGGTCCATCCGCCAGCCCGAGGAGTTGTCGATCACGACGGCTCCGGCGGCGGCGACCTTCGGCGCCAGCTCCTTGGACGTGGTCTTGCCCGCGGAGAACAGCACGATGTCGAGCCCGGTGTAGTCGGCGGCCGCCGCGTCCTCGACGGTGACCTCGGCGCCGTTCCACGGGAGCCTGCGGCCCGCGGAACGCGCGGAGGCGAAGAGCCGCAGCTCGTCGACCGGAAATCCTCGTTCGGCCAGGATCTCGAGCATCTTGGCCCCGACCTGTCCGGTGGCCCCGACGATGCCGACTCTCATGCCGCTCCCTCGTGTAGATCGCTTGACCGGGCGAGTCTGCCCAGGTCCGATACAGGACGTCCAGTGATTAACCCTACGCGGAGGGGTCGAGCAATGCTTAACGGAAGGCGTCCAGCCCGGTGACGGCCTTCCCCAGGGTCAGCAGGTGGACCTCCTGGGTGCCCTCGTAGGTCAGGACGCTCTCCAGGTTGTTCATGTGCCGGATCACCGGGTATTCGAGCGTGATCCCGTTGGCGCCGAGGACGGTGCGGGCCTCCCGGGCGACGTCCAGCGCGGCGCGGACGTTGGCGAGCTTGCCGAACGAGACCTGCTGCGGGGTCACGTTCCCCTCGTCCTTCAACCGCCCGATGTGCAGGGCGACGAGGCCCGCCTGGCCGAGGGCGACCTCCATCCAGGCGAGCTTCTCCTGCGTGAGCTGGAACGACCCGATCGGCTTGCCGAACTGCTCGCGGGTCTTGGCGTAGTCGACGGCGGCCTCGTAGCAGGATCGCCCGGCCCCGACCGCACCCCACAGGATCCCGTACCGGGCCTCCGAGAGGCAGCCGAGCGGGCCCTTCAGGCCCTTCACTCCGGGCAGCATCGCCGACTCCGGCAGGCGCACGCCGTCCAGCACCAGCTCGGAGGTGACCGATGCCCGCAGCGACAGCTTCCGGTGGATGTCGCTCGTGGTGAACCCCGGGGTGTCCTTGGGGACGAGGAAGCCGCGGATCCCGTCGTCGGTGCGCGCCCACACCACCGCGACGTCGGCGATCGAACCGTTGGTGATCCACATCTTGGCGCCGTCCAGCACCCAGTCGGCGCCGTCCCGGGCGGCGCGGGTGAGCATGTCGCCGGGGTCGGAGCCGCGGTCGGGCTCGGTCAGCCCGAAGCAGCCGATCGCCTCCCCCGCGGCCATCCTCGGCAGCCACTCGTTCTTCTGGTCCTCCGACCCGTACTTGTGGATCGCCGCCATCGCCAGCGAGCCCTGGACGGACACGAAGCTGCGCAGCCCCGAGTCGGCCGCCTCCAGCTCCCGGCACGCCACCCCGTAGGCGACGGCGCTCGTCCCGGCGCAGCCGTAGCCCTCCAGGTGCATGCCGAGCAGGCCCAGCTTGCCCAGCTCGGGGGCCAGCTCGCGCGCGGGGAACGTCCCGTCCTCGAACCAGGCCGCCAGGTGCGGCGCCACCTTCTCCGCCACGAAGGCGCGCACGGTGTCGCGGACCATCCGCTCCTCGCCGGTGAGCCGGTCGTCTACGCGCAGCACGTCCATGCGGGATCTCCTCCGTCCGGGGCCGTCCGCGACGAGGGTACGTCGGAGGCCCGACCCTGACCGGGCAGGGGTGCGATCAGGGATGAATCAGGGCGAATCCGGATGTCAGAGTTACCTTTCGCTGGGCATGATCGAGGCATGGACATGGACAAGACCACGGGCACCACCCCGAGCAAGCAGCTCCGCCGCACGCACGAGGGACGCATGATCGCCGGGGTGTGCTCCGGCGCGGGCCGGTTCCTCGGCGTCGACCCCAACATGCTCCGGCTCGGCCTGGCCATCTTCACGATCTTCGGCGGCGCCGGCATCGCGCTCTACGCGATCGCGTGGCTGCTCATCCCCGAGGAGGGCGCGCAGAAGTCGGTCGCCGAGGACCTGTTCAAGAAGGCCGGTGACTCGCCGACCGTCCAGGACGCGGTGCGGAAGACGAAGGACGCGGTCAACAAGAACCGCACCCACGCCTAGGACGCCGGGATGCCGGACAGCTCGTCGCCGCCCCCGGCGGAGGGGGTGACGACGACGGGTTCGACGTGCTCGCGCGTCCCGGCGATGACCCCGCCGCGGACCTGGTTCCAGCCCAGGGTGAGGATCGCGGCGGCCGACAGGCCGAGGACGCCGGCGAGCGCCACCACCGTCTCCGGCCCCAGCACCTGGGCGGCGGCGCCGCCGACGAGGATGCCGACGCCCTGACCGGCGAGGATGCCGGACTGGGCGAGCCCGAACGCCTGCCCCCGTCCCGACGCCGGCACCGCCCCCACGAAGGCGGTGTTGGCGGCGAGCTGGTACGCGCCGCCGACGCCCGACAGCGCCCACAGCACGACGACGCACCACAGCGGCGGATGCGCGCCCGCGCCGATCAGCGGCAGGCACGCCAGCATCGACATCCATCCCATGACATGGAGCCGGCTCGCCGGACGGACGAACCGGCTGAACAGCAGCGAACCCACCACCATCCCCGCCGGCATCGCCGCCAGCAGCAGCCCGGCCGTCACCGCGCCGCCCCCGAACGTCGCCGCGTACGGGACCGCCAGGCCCTCGGGGATCACGTAGAACGCGCACAGCCACGCGAACAGCACCAGCGACCGCAGCACCGGATCGCCGAACACCAGCCGCACGCCGTCGCGCGTCCCGCGCCACAGCCCGAGCGACTGGCGCTCCCTGCTCCGCTGCGCGGGCCGCCGCCGCAGCCCGCCGATCAGCACGACGGCGGACGCGCCGAACGTCAGCGCGTCCAGCCCGAGGGCCTCGTAGGTCCCGACGACGGCGACGGCCGCGCCGCCCAGGAGGAAGCCCAGGACCTGCGTGATCTGCTGGGTGACGCTCGCGATCGCCGAGCCCGCCACATACCGGTCGCCCTCCAGCACGTCCGGCATGACCGCGGCGCGGGCGGCGGAGAACGGCGTCCCCAGGAGCACCGTCAGGAACACCAGCCCCGCGAGCCCCGCGACCGGCATCGGCACGAGCGCCATCACCGCCACCAGCCCGGCCCGCAGGACGTCGCAGACGACCATGACCGTCCGGCGCGGGAACAGGTCGGCGAGGCCGGACAGCACCGGCCCGCCCACGATCGGCGGGATGTAGGTCAGCGCGTACATCAGCGCCGTGAGCAGCGTCGACTGGGTGTGGTCGTACACGAGCACGGCCAGCGCGACCTGCGCGAGCTGGTCGCCGACGAACGACAGGGCCTGCGCGAGCCAGAGAGCGCGGAACTCGCCCACCGCGAACACCTCGCGGTAGGTCGCCTGCTCATCCGGCGGACGACGATGCCGGCCGGTCTGCCTTCCCGCCACGCACGCTCCAGTTCAGCCCGCCCGGTGCCGGGCGCCCTCCCCTATTAACTCACGCTGCGTGGCAGTCGCGTGACCTACAGTGCGCATTTCCCTGATCAATATCCGAGTTCGTGCAGTCGCTCGTCGCTGATCCCGAAGTGGTGCGCGATCTCGTGTACGACTGTTATCCGGACTTCTTCCACCACGTCCTCCGCGGTGTCGCAGATCCGGAGGATCTCGTGACGGTAGATCGAAATGTGATCGGGCAGGACGGCCCCGTACCAGTCGCCCCGCTCGGTGAGGGGGATGCCCTGGTACAGGCCGAGCAGGCCGCGCTCGGGCGCGTCGTCCTCCACGACGATGACGACATTGCGCATGTGGGCGGTCAGCTCGGGCGGCACACTGTCGAGAGCCTCCGCCACGAGGTCCTCGAACGCCTCTCGCGACAACTCCATCACACTGGTCATTCTGCTCGACAGAAGGGGAACACGTGCCCAAGGTCCGCGCCGCGTCGACCCAGGCTCTCGCCGCCGTACGCGCACAGGCCGCGCGCGCCCGCGCCGCCTGCTCGCCCGTCACCCGCCGCGCCCGGCCCGTCCTCACCAGCCGCTGGACGCGGTTCTCCCTCGTCGTCATCGTCGGCCTCGCCGGAGGCTACCTCGGCCTCCTCGCCGGCGGCAGCTACGTCACCCCCGTCGGCCCGGCGGACGTCCAGCTCACCCTGCACCCGTCCCTGCACGGCGGGACGACCCTGAAGCTGCCCCCGCTCGGCTCCCTCCGTCTCGACACCCACGGGGGCCCGGTCTCCCTGGAGGCCCGCCTCACCGACCTGCGCCCCGACCAGGCCAAGAAGCTGATCGAGGACGACACCGAGGTCGACCGCCTCACCGACCAGATCGCCGGCCAGCTCCGCCACGGGCTCGCCGAACTCCTCCTGCGCGCCGTCCTCATCGGCCTGGCCACGAGCTTCGTCGCGTCCCTCGCCCTCTTCCGCTCCTGGCGGCGCGCCCTGCTCGGCCTGGGCTCCGCCGCCGCCGGCCTCGTCGCCGTCACCCTCATCACCTGGGGGACGTTCAACCCCCAGTCCATCGCCGAGCCCCGCTACACCGGCCTGCTCGCCAACGCCCCCCAGGTCGTCGGCGACGCCCGCAGCATCGTCGAGCGCTTCTCCGCCTACCGCGCCCAGCTCGCCCGCCTCGTCGGCAACATCTCCGAGCTGTACGCCACCACGTCCACCCTCCCCACCTACGAGCCCGACCCCTCCACCATCCGCGTCCTGCACGTCTCCGACATCCACCTCAACCCCGCCGCCTGGAACGTGATCAAGTCCGTCAGCACGCAGTTCAAGGTCGACGTCGTCGTCGACAGCGGCGACCTGATGGACCACGGCAGCAAGCCCGAGGACAAGTTCGCCGACGAGATCTCCGACCTGAAGGTCCCCTACGTCTACGTCCGCGGCAACCACGACTCCAAGGAGACCCAGAAGGCCGTCGGGCGGAAGAAGAACGCCATCGTCCTGGACGGCGAGACCCGCGAGGTCGCGGGCCTGCGCGTCTACGGCCTCGGCGACCCCCGCTTCACCCCCGACAAGAGCACCCGCGACGACTACGTCGGCGCCGACCAGCTCCGCGCCGAGGGCCTCAGGCACGCCGACGAGCTCCGCAGGGCGGGCAAGCTCCCCGACCTCGTCGTCACCCACGACCCCACCGAGGGCGAAGGCTTCTCCGGCGTCGCCCCCATGGTCCTCGCGGGCCACACCCACACCCGCTCGACCAAGCTCCTGCCCACCGGCACCCGCCTGTTCGTCCAGGGCTCCACCGGCGGCGCCGGCCTGCGCGGCCTCGAACACGAGGAGCCCACCCCCATCGAGCTGTCCGTCCTCTACTTCAGCCGCGCCAGCCACCGCCTCCAGGGCTGGGACGACCTCCGCCTCGGCGGCCTCGGCCTCACGTCCGCCCAGATCGAACGCCACCTCGAACCGGCCCCGGACCGCCCCGTCACGCCCCAGCCCCCGGCCGCGTCCCCGCCCGCGTCCCCGACGTCCCCGTTCCCCTCGGAGTTCCCGTCCGACTGGCCGTCCCGCACCCCGTCCCCGACCGTCAGCCCGTCCCGCCCGTCCCCGACCGCCACCCCGTCTCGCACCACCTCCCCGAGGTAACCGTTTGCACGCCGCCCCGCCACGTCCTCTAGACTTGGCGAGTCGAGTGGCGACCATGTCCGCCACCACGGGCCCCCTTCGTCTAGCGGCCTAGGACGCCGCCCTTTCAAGGCGGTAGCGCCGGTTCGAATCCGGTAGGGGGTACACGACAGAAAGGCGCAGGTCGGCGTTGCCGGCGGCCTGCGCGAGGGTGTTTCGCCCGATCTCCACCCGACTTTGGCGCGTCAGCGAGGTGCTGGCGGGCCGGTGGAGCGTGTCCGCAGGGGGCCGGCCCGGCGGACGGAGCCGCCGGGCCGAGGGGCGCGTCAGGAGTTCGGGGTCCCGAGGGTGACGGGAAGGGAAAGCGGTCCGACGGTGAAGAAGGACGGGGAGTAGGGGATTTCGCCGGGGTCGATGGCCAGGGCGAGGTCGGGGAGTCGCCGGTACAGCGTGGCGAGCGCCAGCCGCCCCTCCAGGCGGGCCAGCGACGCTCCGATGCAGTACCGGGGGCCGTGGCCGAAGCCGAGGCGTGAGTTCTGTTCCCGGGTGATGTCGAACTGGTCCGCGGTCTCACCGTACTCGGCCGGGTCGAGGCCGCTCGCCTGGTAGACGACGCCGACCGCCTGGCCCTTGGGGATGGGCACCCCGGCGATCGTCACGTCCTCCGCGGTGAAGCGGAAGCTGGTCATCATGACCGAGTGGCGGTAGCGCAGGGTCTCCTCGACCACGTCGTCCCAGCGGTCCCCGGCCTTGGCCAGTTCGAGCTGGTCGGGGTTCTGGGACAGCGCGATGACGGCGTGCCCGAGCAGGTGGACGGTGGTCTCGTGGCCGGCGACCAGCATCAGCCACAGCACGCCGACCAGCTCGTCGGTGGTGAGCTTGTCGCCCTCGTCGCTGGCCTGCACCAGGCCGGTGGTGAGGTCGTCGCCGGGAGTCCGGCGCTTGGTCTCCACCAGCTGGTGCAGGTAGGCCTGAAGGGCGTTCTGCGTCGCGAACGCCTCCTCCGGAGGCGTGGTGTGCGCCAGCAGCGCGGCGGTCCAGTCACGCATCTTGGAACGGTCCTCGGCGGGAACGCCGAAGAGCTCGCAGATCACCCACATCGGCAGCGCCTCGGTGAAGGCTGGAACCAGGTCCACACCGTCGCCGGCGGCCGTCACGTCGTCGAGCAGGGCGTCGACGATCTGCTGGACGCGCGGCTCCAGCGCCTTCACCCGCGCGGGCGTGAACGCCTTGCCGACCAGGCCGCGCAGCCGCCGGTGGTCGGCGCCGTCCTTGGTGGACAGGTGACCGCCCTCGACGATGGCGCGCAGCGGCCAGTCCTCGGGGATCGACCCGTCGTGCAACGCGGGCCAGTGCTCCGGCTCCCGCAGAAAGGTCCGGTTGTCCCCGGCGAGGATCTCCCGGACGGCTTCATGGGTCAGCGCCAGATAGGCGGGCACGCCGCCGGGGAACTCCACCTCGACCACGGGAGCGATCTCCCGCAGCCGGACGCAGGTGTCGAGGGGGGCTTCGTTAGCGGCGGGGAAGGAGGGCAGGGAGGTTGTCATTCGATCCATTTCAGCTGAGGAAGCGGGCTGTGGCATGCGACGTCATCGGTGTTTGTCCTGATCACCTCAAGCTCGGACGAGGGGGATCTGAGTGGGGTGCGCTGTGCCGATCCCCGAGGGGGCGGGCGCGATCGGCGGCGCGGGCAGGGGTCATCGCATCCGGTCGTCTTCGCGCCGGGTGGCAGCCGGCTCCCTGCGCGACCGGCACGGCGTCGAAGCTCGGGTGAGGCCGGCGGCGAAGCCGCGGACGCGCCGCGGTCCGCCGCGCGGGCGGCCTCAGCGCCGGGACACGGTCCTGGTGAGGACGTGCTGGACCATGGTGATCAGCACCATCTTGGCCGACTCCCGGCTCCGCACGTCGCACAGCACCAGCGGCACGTCCTCGTCCAGGTCCAGCGCGATCCGCACGTCCTCGGGGTCCTTGCGCTCGGCGCCCTCGAAGCAGTTCACCGCGACCATGAAAGGGGTGCCGCGGTCCTCGAAGTAGTCGACGGCGCCGAAGCAGTCGGCGAGGCGGCGCACGTCGGCGAGCACCACCGCGCCGACGGCGCCCAGCACCAGTTCGTCCCACATGAACCAGAACCTCTGCTGGCCCGGCGTGCCGAACAGGTAGAGCACCAGGTCGTCCGGAAGCGTGATCCGGCCGAAGTCCATGGCCACGGTGGTGCTGGTCTTGCCGTCCACGCCCGCCGTGTCGTCGACGCCGACGCTCCGGTCGGTGAGGAGCTCCTCGGTGCGCAGCGGGCGGATCTCGCTGATCGACCCCACCATGGTCGTCTTGCCGACCCCGAACCCGCCGGCGATGAGGATCTTCGCGGCGGTCAGCTGGCCGCCGCCGGCGGACGCGACGGGGTCGTGGACGGCGGTGTCAGAGTGCACGTAGTCCATTCAGCAGCTTCCTTAGTACGAGCTCGTCCGGGACATCGCCGGTGGGAGTCGGTTTCAGCACCCTGAGCACATTCTCGTCGCGCAGGTCGTCGACCAGGACCCGCACGACGCCGACGGGCAGGTCGATCTCGGACGCCAGGTCGGCGAAGGTGATCGGCCGCCGGCAGATCGCCAGCAGCCTGCGGTGCTCAGGGTCGAGCCGCGCCCGCCGGGAGACCGGCACACCGGTCGCCTCCAGCACGGAGATCAAGTCGAGGCTGTCGTCGCGCAGCCGCGTCCGGCCCCGCGTCACCGTGTAGGGGCGGACGACGGGTCCCGCGTCCGCGTCGAGCCATCGGTCACTGCTCACCGGGTCTCACCTAACACTCGCCCCCGACAGCCGGGGGATGACCGGCGGCCGCTCGGCGAGTCCTTCGGCGAGCTCGGTCATCGCGTACACGACCGCGCCCGCGTCGGCGTCCGGGGAGCTCAGCACGGCGAGGCACGCGTGCTCCCCCGCCGACACCATGAACACCAGCATCGAGTCCATCTCGATGACGCTCTGCAGCAGCTCACCGCCGTCGAACCGCCGGCACGCGCCGCGGGCGAGGCCCTGCACGCCCGCCACCAGCGCGGCCAGATGCTCGGAGTCCTCCCGGCCGAGGCCGGAGGAGCAGGCGACGACCAGCCCGTCCCTGGACAGCAGGACCGCACCGCCCACCAGTTCGGTTCCGTCGACCAGGCGGTCGAGAAGCCGGCGCACGGCCTCGGCCGTGATCGGTGGTTCCATCATCGTTCACCCTCGTCGTTCGGTCCGGCGGACGGCGCCGACGGCGGTTCGGCCCGCCCCCGCCGCCACCCGCTCTGCATCGAGGCCATGACCGAGCGGGCCCGCTCCGGCGAGCGCGCTTCCTGTCCGGAGGGCTTCTTCTCCTCCTGGGCGGGCGACGCGTCGTCGAGCAGCTGCGCGGGCAGGTTCGCGCGGCGTACGCGACGCGGCATTCCCGCGTGGGTGCTCGCGGTGGTGGACGCCGTCTGCACGGGCCTCTCCGCGGGCGGCACGGCCGGGCCGGGCGGCTCGGGCGGCGGTCGCATGCCGAGCGGGTCGTGGTCGCCGCGGAGCTCTGCCGCGCCGACGCGGTGCCGTCCAACGGAGTCCATCGCATACTCCCGCGTGTCGCGGCCGATGATGTCCTGGTGGGGGGAGCCCGCCGGCGGCGCGGTCTCGTGCGGAGCGCCACCGGTCGGGACGGCCGCGGGGGCGGGGGCCGCACCGGTGCCGGCGTCCTCCGCGCGGGCGGTCCGGTCCGCCGACACGACCAGGGAGTGCGGCAGGAGCACGACGGTCTTGAGGCCGCCGTAGGAGTTCGGCTCCAGCGCCACCTTGATCCCGTGCCGGTGCGCGAGGGTCCCGACGACGAACAGCCCGAGCTGGTCGCCGTTGCTCAGGTCGAACTCGGGCTCGCGGCTGAGCTGCTCGTTGACGGCCGCCAGCTTCTCCGGGCTCATGCCGAGGCCGCGGTCCTGGATCTCCACCACGAACCCCTGGCCGACCAGCCCGGCGTCGACCTCGACCGGCGTGTTGGGCGGCGACAGGACGGTCGAGTTCTCGATCAGCTCGGCCAGCAGGTGGATCACGTCGGCGACGGCCGAGCCGACGATGGCCTCCTCCGCCGTGCTGACCACCTCGACGCGGGCGTAGTCCTCGATCTCGCCGATGGCGCCGCGCAGCACGTCCACGATGCCGACCGGGTGGCGCCAGCCGCGCCCGGGCGCGGCGCCGGACAGGATGATCAGGCCCTCGGCGTGCCGGCGCATGCGGGTGGTGAGGTGGTCGATGGCGAACAGATCGGCCAGCGCGTCCGGGTCGGAGGCCTTGCGCTCCAGCGTGTCCAGCATCGCCAGCTGGCGGTGCAGCAGCGACTGGTTGCGCCTGGCCAGGTTCTGGAACACCTGGTTGACCGCGGCGCGCAGCTCGGCCTGGCCGACGGCGGCCTCGACGGCGGTGCGCTGGACGGACGAGAACGCGGCCGTGACGTTGAACACCTCGGCCGTCTTGCCGCCCTCCAGCGGCGGAGCCTCCGCCGCCACGTCGACCTCGTCCCCGCGGCTCAGCCGCCGCACGATGTCGGGCAGCCGCTCCTCGGCCAGGGAGCGCGCGGTGTTCTGCAGGCCGAGCAGGTCGCGGCTGATGCGGCGGCCGAACCGGAGCATGAGAAGCGCGGTCAGCACGATCGCCGCCAGGCCGACGGCGCCGATGAGGGCGAGGCGCGTCAGGGTCTCGTCGGAGGTCTTCTTGGCGTCGGCGGCGCCCAGTGCCCGGGACTTCCCGAGGGCGCCGTCCACCGCACCGATGGAGGTCCCCGCGGCGGCCTTCCAGCCGTCCGGGCTGATCCGCAGCTTCGCCCCGGGGCGGGTCGCCAGGATGCCGTCCTCCACCGCGGTGAAGGACGTCACGGCGGGCGACGACAGCGCCTGCCGGAAGGGGGCGGCGGTGGCCGGCTTGAGCTGGGAGAGGCTCGAGTCCTCCAGGTAGCGCCGTTCGTACACCAGCTTGCTGATCGCGCTGTGCTCGCCGGGGGTCATCCGGCCCCCGTCGCTGATCACGCCGCCCACCAGCGCCACCTCGCGGCCGAGCAACTCGATGGAGCGCGACATGTTGGCCAGGTGGTACGACTGCTGGAGGCCGTCGCCGGCGACCAGCACGTTGACGTACTGGAAGTGGGCTTCGAGGACGTCGTTGTAGGCGTCGAACGCCTCCAGCCGCGTCAGGCTGCGGGAGTCGACCCGGCTCCGGAGACCGTTGATCCGGTTGAGCTTCCCCATCAGCACCGAGAGCCGCTGCTTCATCGGGCCGGTCAGGGTGGCCTGGAACTCATCGGAGCGCACGGCCTTGTTCATCTGGACGATCGTGCCGTCCATCTTCTTGCGGACGGCGTCCATCGACGTGCGCGGCAGGACGTTGTGGCGGTTCAGCCAGACCACCGACTCCTGCCGCTCCTGGGCGAGGGTGACCAGCAACGGCTGCGCGGCGCCGCCGTAGATCTCGTTGGTGGTGTCGAGGTTGCGCTGGTTGATGGCTTCGGACGCGGTACTCTGCGCCGCGAAGGCCCACAACGTGACCAGCGAGATCATCGGGATGATGATCAAGCCGAAGAGCGAGAAGCGGATCGAGCGCCTGCGGCGCGAGCCCCTCACCGGGCAGAGCAGCCGAGGCCGGCGTGGACATGGTCGATGAACTCGAACATGGTGTGTCGTCTCCCAGGCTTGGTGATGTCCGGACGGCCGAATCTCGTGTCACCGTAGCCACAAACTTGATCATATGTCCGGAAATTTGTGGATCTTGCCGACGGGTCGATGGGAGCATGGGGGCCGGCGTTCGATGACCCGGACTCCACCATGTCTCGGAAAAGAGGAACAAACGTGGCGCCGCTTCGAGACCAATCGGCCGACCGGCTGGACTGGCTGATCGACGGGCTCGTCAAACGCGTGCCCCAGGTCACCAGAGCGGTGGTGCAGTCGGCCGACGGGATCCTCATGGGAGCGTCCGCCGGCCTGAGCCAGGAGGACGCCGAGTACCTGTCCGCGCTGGCCGCCGGCCTGCAGAGCCTGGCGCAGGGCGCGCGAAGCCAGTTCGACGCGGGCGAGGTGCACCAGACGATCATCGAGATGCGCAACGCGTTCCTGTTCGTCACCGCGGCGGGCGAGGGCGCCTCGCTGACCGTGCTCAGCGACGCCACCGCCGACCCGGCGCAGATCAGCTACGAGATGGCCCTCCTCGTCGGACGGGTCGGCGAGCACCTCGCGTCCCGCCCCCGGGACCACGCCGGCTCCTGATCCGGCCCCACCCACCCGCAGCGCGCGCGAGCGGACCTCCACCGGCCGCGGGACGTGCTCGCGGGCGCTCGGCCGTGCGGCGGGCGGCCCGGTGACCGCACGGTGCAGTAGGTGATCGATTTCCCGCGGCGCGCCGATGACGTGCGCCTTCCGAATTCCACCGCCCTTTCAGATCGGCGTTGAGGACCCCTCCGGCGATCCCCTGAACCGGCCGCGGAGCACCGGGACCCGTCTACCCGGGCGGAGTTCGCCCGGCCCCTGACGGCGCGCGGCGGAGCGGCGGCTCCGCGACCTCTCGGGCGGAAATGGTTTCCGTTTTCCCTGCCACTCGCCTGATAAGATCGCCACGCGATCAAAAACTGAAAAAGCCGTTCCGGCTCTTCAGTCGTCCGTGAAAGCGGGCGCACGAAGGGCCGGGGCCGATGCCTCCGGGATCCCTTTGTGCGCCCCAACAAACAAAGGGGTTCCCGTGGAAGAGAAAAGTTGGCGCCCGCGAAATTTTCTCGCAGGCGTCCGCAGATATCTGAGGACGCTGGCAAGCGATCTGCGGGCTGCGGACAAAAGAGTGCTCGCGATGGTCATGACCGCGAACGCGGCGGGCGTCGCCAACGGCTTCGTCCTGGCGCTCACGGGCGTGACCAAGAGTGTCGGGCCGATGACGGCAGCCTGCGTCTCCGTCTTCGTCGGAATACCGATCATGTGGGTGTTCTTCAGACCGTCGCTGCGAAGCCGCTGGTCCGTATGGATGCCGTCCCTCCTCCTCGGCGTCAGCCTGGGGGTGAACAACATGGCCTACCAGAACGGCTTGCGGTGGGTTCAGTTGCAACTCCTCCAGCCGCTCTCATTCCTGTTCAGCGCTATCTTCCTGGTCGGCCCCAAGGTCGTGCGGGATGCCAGGAACGGGAGATACTCGACCGCCATGTGGCCGATTCTGGCCGGGCTCGGCATCTGGGTCCTGGCCGCCGACACTGCCGGCGGCACGGGCGGGAGAGCCTTCACCGACGTGATACCGCAGATCCAGGTGCTGGGCCTGCTCGTTCCGGACTGGGGACTGGGACTGGGAATCCTGTTCCTCACCGCGGCCACCTACGCCTACTACAGCAGGAAGATGGAGGTGCTCGGCACGGATGTCCGAGGGAAGATCAACACTCTCGCCGGCATCCCCGCCTTCGTCGTCCTCGGGTTGGGCGCGCTGGCGTTCGAGAGCGACTGGGCCGGCATCACGGATGGCTACTGGCTGTATCTGCTGATCTGCGCGTGCAGCGGGATGTTCCTCACGCTGCTCAACGGAGTCGTCATGGTGAAGGCCTACGGCAGAGGGCTTCTCGCGTCCACGACCGTGATGCTCTCCCCGCTGCGCACCCTCCTCGGGACCTTCCTGGGGATGGTCGCGGCGCACACCGCCCCCGGCCCGCTGGGGCTGGCGGCGATCGGCCTGATCCTCGTCGCCTCCTGCGGGGCGGCGGTGATCCAGAGTCGCAAGGAAGGCTCTGAATGACCCGGCGGCGGGGAGGCTCTGCCTCCCCGCCGTTCGCGTGCCGCCAGGGGCGCCCCCGGGCTAATCCGGTTGGCCGGGCCGCCGGGCCCGGCTAGTGTTCGTCCCACCTCGCGGCTGCTGAACCTCGGGGAGTCCATCGCCAACGGAGCGATGTCCCGTGCGTCCGCTCTGGACGACCACGTCTGAGACCCATGCCCGAAATCCAGCAGCCACCAAGGAAAGCCCATGACCGCGTCCCCTCAGGACTCCCGCCTCGTCCGCACCGACGACGGCTGGCTCCGTCTCCCCAACCGGTGGGACGTCCCCGTCGACATCTGCGCCGGCGCCGACGTGCCGATAGAGCCCAGCGCGATCGAGGAGATCCTCACCGTGCTCGAAACCGCCGACACCCTGGCGCGGCTCGCCGACGCGACCGGCCACCCCGGCGCGGGCATCGACCGCGTCGCGCTCACCCCGGACCTGCACAAGGGCGCCGGGATCCCGATCGGCACCGTGCTGCGGACCAGCGGTGCGCTGATCCCGCAGGCGGTCGGCAACGACATCAACTGCGGCATGCGGCTGGAGACGACCTCGCTCACCGTCGACCAGGTCCGTCCCCGGCTGGACGCGCTGGAAGGGCGCCTGCGGCACCTGTTCTTCGAGGGCGGCCGGCGGATCGCGCTGTCGGGGCTCCAGCGGGAGGCCCTGCTGCGCGACGGACTGCCCGGCCTCCTCGCGGCACCGGGAAATCACGCGAGCGGCATCTGGTCGCAGTACCGGCCCGAGGACGGGCGGCCGGGCCGGATCCACGGCGAGCGGTACCCGACCACGACCGCCGAGCCGTTCCGCGACTGGATCGACAGTGCGGGCGGGACCAGCTACGACAGCATCATCGGCAGCGTCGGCGGCGGCAACCACTTCGCCGAACTGCAGTACGTCGCGTCGGTCCACGACCGGCGGGCCGCCTACGCCTGGGGTTTCGAGCCCGGGCAGGTCGTGATGATGGTGCACAGCGGCTCGCTGTCGCTGGGGCACCAGGCGAACGCCGACGGGCTGGAGCGGGCGAGGAAGGCGTGGCCCGCGTCCGTCCCGCTGCCGGACAACAAGATCCTTCCCATCCTTCTCGGCGAGCGGAACGAGGCCGCGCTGGGGCGCTATCTCGACGCGTTCGGCAACGCCGCCAACTTCGCGGTCGGCAACCGGTTCTTCCTCTCGCTCATGCTGCGCCAGGGCCTCGCCGCGGAGTGCGGCCCCCTCACCGGCGACCTGGTCTACGACGCCCCGCACAACCTGCTGTGGCGGCACGACGACGGGTCGGTCGTGCACCGCAAGGGCGCGACGCCCGCGGGCGGGTACGCCGAGATGGCGGGCGGACCGTACGCGATGTGGGGCGAGCCGGTCATCGTGCCCGGGTCGATGGGGGCGGCCAGCTACGTGCTGCGGGGGCACGGCGACCCGCGGACGCTGGCCAGCGCGTGCCACGGCGCCGGCCGCCGCGTTCCGCGCGGTGCGGCGTCCCGGGCCGGCGACGCCGAACTCGACGCGTTCCTCACCGGGTTCCGTGTGGTCACGCCCCTCGACCACCGCGACCCCGCGGTCACCCGCCGCGCGGACGTCATGGCCGCCTGGCGGCGCGACCTCAAGCAGGAGGCGCCGTGGGTGTACAAGGACATCGGCCCGGTCGTCTCCAGCCTCGAACGGGCCGGCGTCGCGGACCCGGTGGTCGAGCTGCGGCCGCTACTGACCGTCAAGGGATGACCCGCGGGCGGGCCCGGCCATCCTGGCGGCGGATGCCGGTCCCGCTCCTTTCCCCAGGCCACCTGCCCCTTTCACGCAGGCCGCCCACCCTTTCCCACAGGCCGCCCGTCCCTTTCACGCCGGCCGCCTTCATCGGAATAGTTGAAGGATCAGCCTTGATACGCCATCGGCGAATTGGAGCTTAGACGGCCGGTTAATCGACCGTCCGAAAAGCGTCGAAGCGCCGCTCCATACGCGCGACCTCCCCGTTCGCCGTCAACCCGTAGCCGCCCGGCGGTCAAGGGGTTGAAATCCACGGGAAGTTAGGTCAAGATCACCCAGATGCTCCCGCCGCGGGCCGCGGTTTATGTCGAACCGCGCCCGCCGTATGACGCTTGTGTGTGACCACCTGCAGCCATCGGCAACTGGGAGGCGCCCGAGTGAATGGGTCTGACCTGCGAACGGACGGATTACGACCTCGAATTGAGCAATCGCCCTCCGCCTCCGGCGCGGGCGTACGGCAGACATCAGATCTGCTGCAGACCTCGCCCTATCTGACATTCGTCCGCCCCGGCGACGAAAGCCCGGTGGTGTACGCGATCGACGAACTGACGCCGGCATATCCCGACGTGACCGCGCCGGAGTGGGCCGCGTTCGGGGCGATCGGCCTGGACCGTTCCGTGGTCTGGCACGCGGACGCCGCCGCGCTCGACGCCCTGAACGACGCCGCGGCGGCGCCGGTCGGGCGGCCGGTGCTCGCGGCGGCGCACGGCCCCGCGGTCGTCGACGACCTGGCCGGCCGCGGCTGGCTGCAGCCCCCCGCGGACCTGTGCGCCGACTACCTGCTGACCACCGCTCAGATCGAGGTCACGGCGCACTGCAACTGGGGCTGCGAGTTCTGCCCCGTCTCACTCGATCGCAAGCCGTCGGCGACGATGCCGATGCCGCTGTTCGAGGAGATCATCCAGAAGATCGCTCCGTACGACACCATCCGGTACGTCACGTTCCACTTCTACAACGAGCCCACGCTGGACCGCTTCTTCGCCGAGCGCCTGGCGGTCCTGCGCGAGCACGGGCTGAAGCTGCGGCTGTTCACCAACGCCAGCAGGCTGACCGAGGAGAAGATCGCCCTGCTCCGCCAGGGGGACACGCTGTTCCAGCTCGTGGTGAACCTTCCGGCGCTCGACGAGGACTCGTTCCGCGACCTGACGGGCACCAGGGGACTCGCGCGGACGCTGGAGGGCGTCGAGGCCGCGCTCGACGCCGGGCTGCCGATGGAGATGGTGGTCAACGGCGGCGGGGACGACGCGCGGCGGCGGCTCGGCGAGCTGCGGGCGCGGTTCGAGCCGCGCGGCGTCGCGGTCCGCTCGACGCTGCTGTCGGACCGGGCGGGATCGCTGGCGGAGGACTACCACCAGGACGTCCGCGTCGAGGGCAGGCTGCGGGGCTGCGGCTGGCCGGTGAACCACGCGCATTTCTCGGTCGGCGGCGACATGTTCATCTGCTGCAACGACTACTACCAGCGCGAGAAGTTCGGCAATATCCGCTCCGGCTCCGTGCACGAGCTCATGACGAGCGAGGCGGCGGTCCGGCTGCGCCGCAGAGTCTTCGGTGTCGCCGACGCGCCCGACGACTACCTCTGCCGGACGTGCCATGACCAGCTGCCCGACTTTCCCCGCCGGCAGTTCCGCCCGCTCGCCAGCTTCCCGGTGAAAGCCTGTCACCGGGGGGTGGGCCGTGCCTGAGGAAACGGTCCCCCGCAGCGTTCGCATCTGGTACGTCTCCGGACAGCGGCTCTGCAATTTCCGTTGCGCTTACTGCGTTTCCGTCAACGATTACGCCAAAAGCAATTCCGGGGACTGGTCGGACGAGGACCGGTCCCGCTTCGAGAAGATCGTCGACTGGATCGCCGACCGGCCGTTCCAGATCGGAGTGCGGCTGGCGACATTGGGAGAACCGTTCGCCTCGCGGCCGTTCCTGTCGAAGGCGGCCGGGCTGAGCAGGCGTCCGAACATCGACTTCGTCGAACTGCTGACCAATGGGTCACTGCTGAAGCGCCGCCTTGAGCAGCTCGACCGCGAAGGGGACATCAGCAAGATCTCACTGTGGGTGACCTACCACCCGACGGAGATCCCGCTGGAGCGGTTCATCGCGAACGCCCGCTTCGCGCAGGAGCGCTACGGCTGCTTCGTCGTCGTCAACGGCCTGCTGTTCCCGGACAACGAGCAGGAGGTCGTCGATCTCGGGCGGGCCGCCGAGGACGCGGGCCTGCGGTTCAACCTCGACCTCGGCTACGACCCCCTCACGCCGCACGGCGTGCACACCGAGCTCGGCGCCATGGTTCCCGTGCTGCGCGAGCGGGCGGAGGACGGGATCGACCGCGCGATCCGCCTCGGCGCGCATCCCGAGCTGCTCGACCTCAACATGGCCGCGATGCGGGACCTGCGCGGGGAGATGTGCAGCGCGGGCCACGACTACTTCTACATCGGCATCCGCGGCGACGTGTACCGGTGCTCGCGCTACCAGGCCCTGGACAAGGACCGGATCGGCAACGTCCTCGACGAGGGGTTCGAGCTCCGCCCGGCGCGCGAGCCGTGGGCCGCCTGCGGAGCCGGATTCGGCTGCGGCAACAAGGAGGACTTCCTTCACCTCCGGCGCCGCCGCCCCGCGGGCGGACCGCCGCCCCCCAGCCTCGGCTGGGTCGACCGCGACGCCCCCGCGGCCGCCGGCCGGACCCGCCGCGGCGGCGCGCCGGGCGCGCTCACGCACGCGGCGCCGGCAGGGCCCTCCACAGAGGAGACGCACTGATGCGCATAGCGGACATGACATGGCAGGAGTACGACGACCAGATCGGACGGCGGATCGTCGTCCTGCCGATCGGTTCGATCGACGGCCACGGCCCCCACCTGCCGCTCTCCGCGGACACGATCATCTCCGACCATCTCGCCCGGCAGCTGGAGGAGCGGCTCGGCGTCCTGGTCCTGCCGCCCCTGACCTACGGCCTGGCCACCGACCCCGCGGCCAGCGGCGGCCGGTTCCCCGGCGTGACCAACGTGCGGGCCGCGACCTTCACCAGCCTGGTGCTGGACATCCTGCGCGCCTCCTACCGGCACGGCGCCCGCAGGTTCGTGCTGCTCGACTCGCACAAGGTCAACCTGGGCGCGCTCAGGGAGGCGGCCGAGCTGTTCGCCGACACCGCGCCGCAGGCCCGGATCATGGCCGTCACCTGGTGGGACGTGGTGACCGAGGAGAGCCGCAACGCGATCGCGGCCGAGACCGGCGTCGCCCGCCACGACGACCACCACGCGGCCATGGTGGAGACGAGCCTGGTGATGCACGCCGCGCCGCACCTGGTCCGGAACGAGCTGCTGGCCGACGACGAGATCCCGCGCCGGGCGCGCTACTTCGTCCTCCCCGTGCCGCAGGATCTGCGGACCAAGACCGGCGTGGTCTACCGGGCTGCGGCGGCGAGCCCCGCCATCGGCGCACGGCTGATGACCGAGATCGTCACCAACCTTGTCGCCGCGGTCACCCGCGAGCTCGGCGAATCCCCGCAGGAGGTCCTCCCGTAATGCTGATCATGGCGATCAAACCAGGCCATGACGGATCCATCGCCGTGGTCGAAGACGGCCGGCTGCTGTGGTGCCTGGAGTCAGAGAAGGACACGTTCCCCCGGTACGCGCCGCTGACCCCCACGACGCTGCTGGAGGCCGCGCAGCGGCTGGACCGCATGCCGGACGTGGTGGCGCTCGGCGGCTGGGCCAAACCGCGCACGGGCGGCGTGATCGGCGCCGGCTACTCGGGTGTCTCGGCGGTGCAGCGCAGCCGGATCCGTTTCTTCGGCTCCGAGGTCGAGTACTTCACCTCGTCCCACGAGCGCTCGCACCTCATGACCGCCGTCGGCATGGCGCCGCCGGGGGACGAGGAGCTGAGCACCGTCCTCGTGTGGGAAGGCGTCATCGGGTCGTTCTACCTGGTCGACCGGGACTGGCAGGTCGTGCGCACCGTGCCGGTGCTGCCCCACCCGGGCGACCGCTACGCGTTCCTCTTCTCGCTGGCCGACCCGACGTTCCCCGACCACGGGCAGACGCCCCGCACGGACGGCAGCGGCAAGCTGATGGCGCTGGCGGCGTTCGCCGACGCGAAGGACGCCGACGCCGACATCGAGTCCGCCGTCGACCGCATCCTGGCCGCGCCGACCGTCAACCCCGCGCCGAAGGCCGACTTCGCCGACACCGTGCTCTACAACGCCGGCGTCCAGTCGAAGGCCGCGAAGACGGCCGCGGCCCTGCTCACCAAGCGGATCTTCGACATGTTCGCCGAGGTCGCGGTCCGCGAGCTGCCGGCCGGCACGCCGCTGCGGATCTCGGGCGGCTGCGGGCTCAACTGCGACTGGAACGCGGCGTGGCGCGACCTCGGGCATTTCGGCTCGGTGTTCGTTCCGCCGTGCACCAGCGACTCCGGGTCGGCGATCGGGACCGCGATCGACGCGCTCGCCCACCACGGCCGCACCACGCCGATCGACTGGTCGGTGTACGCCGGGCTCGACTTCGTCGTCGACGCCCGCCCCGATCCGGGGCGATGGCACGAGGGGCCCCTCGACGACCGCGCCCTCGCGGCGGCGCTCGCGTCGGGCCGGATCGTCGCCTGGGTGCAGGGACGCTGGGAGGTCGGTCCCCGCGCGCTGGGCAACCGGTCGCTGCTGGCCGAACCCTACTCGGCGGCGACCCGGGACCGGCTCAACCAGATCAAGCAGCGGGAGCCGTACCGGCCGATCGCGCCGTGCTGCCGTGAGGAGGACCTCGCGGACGCCTTCGTCGAGGACTTCCCCGACCCGTACATGCTGTACTTCCGGCGGGTCCGGTCGCCGCGGCTGGCGGCGGTGACCCACGTCGACGGCTCGGCCCGCGCCCAGAGCGTCACCGCGGCGGGCAACCCGCCGCTGCACGGCCTGCTGAGCGCGTTCGCCGACCGCACCGGGCTGGGCGTGCTGTGCAACACCTCGCTCAACCACCTGCGGCGAGGGTTCATCAACCGGATGTCGGACCTCGCCGCCTACTGCGAGGACCGCGGCATCGACGACATGGTCGTCGGCGACCGCTGGTACACGCGGACGGCCACGGGAGGCGGACATGTCGGCTGACCTGCGCACACCCCGCTCCCAGCCGCTGGTCAGCGTCATCATCCCCACCCTGAACCGGGCCGCCGCGCTGGACGCGGCGCTGAACAGCGTCATGGCGGCCGCCCGGAGGCTCTCCGACGACCGGGACGCGGTCGAGGCGATCGTCGTCAACGACGGCGGCCGATCCGTCGGCGACCTCGTGGACGTATGGAAGCCGCGGCTGCGCGTCACGCTGATCGAGCTCGACCGGTGCTCGGGCGGGGCGTCCGTGCCGCGCAACGTCGCCATCGACGCGGCCCAGGGCGAGTACATCGCGTTCCTCGACGACGACGACGTCTTCCTGCCCTCCCACCTGGCCGTCGGCTGCGAACCGCTGCGGCGCGGCGAGGCGGACTTCGTCTACTTAGGCGCCGTCGTGTCCGAGCAGCGGCTGGACGCCCTCCCGGACGACCTCGGCGGGTACCGGCTCAAGGCCTACCCCTACGACCCCCGGTTCCTGATGGTGGCGAACTACCTGCACACCGGTTCGGTCATCGTGCGCAACTTCCGGCGCACCGACGTCCGGTTCGATCCGCGGCTGGACGTCTGCGAGGACTGGGACCTGTGGATCGCGCTGACCGCCGAGCTGGACTACCGCGTCGCCTTCGTCGACGAGATCACCTCCGTCTACCACCAGATCCCCGACACCAGCGGGGTGGTGTCCGGAGCCCAGCTGATCTCGCCGTCGAAGTTCGCCCTGGCCCGTGACTACATCAACGCCAAGTGGCCGGTGGCGGACCCGGTCGTGGAGGGGTACCGCGCCTGGCTGGTCGCGCTGGAGCGGTACCGGGACGACCTCATCGCGCGCCGCAGGCGCATGCCGAACCTGCTGTTCGACGAGATCCTCGGCTACCTGCACGAGCGGATCGCCCGGGGGCTGCCGCCCGACGACGCCCACATCGCCCGGTTCTTCACCGCGGCCGCGCCGGTGGGGCCGGAGGCGATCGCGTGAGCCCGCCGTCCGACGAGCCGCGCGGCCTGCTGTTCTCGCCGGCGTCGAGCTATCCCACCCCGACGGCGTACGTCGTCGATCGCGACGGGACGATCCTGCACACCTGGAGCCACCCCCACGGCCAGCCCCGCCCGCAGGACGACCCGCCCAGCTACCTGCGCGGCTGGAACCACGTCGAGATGGACGAGGCGGGCTGCCTCTTCGCGATCGTGCCGCTGCGCGCGCTGCTGAAGCTCACCCCCGACTCGCGGCTGGAATGGGCGTGCGACGTGGCCGCGCACCACGATCTCGCGATCAATGCCGACGGCACCGTCCTGGTGCTCGGCGAGGCGCCCCGCCGGGTGGACGACGGCCGGACCGCGCACGTCGTGCTCGACAACCTGATCACGACGGTCTCCGCCGACGGCGCCGTCGAGAGGGAGGCGTCGCTGTACGACGTCCTGCGGACGGACCCCGGTCTGCGGCGGCTGATCGACACGGAGATCCGGCGGCGCGCCGCCGCGTTCCGGCGGCGCGGGTGGCCCGTCCCCGACGACGGCGTCCCGGACGCGGTGGCCGCCGAGACCCGCGCGATCCTGCGGACGGGAAGCCATGAGGGAGAGCGGCGCCGCGCCCTGCGGCTCCTGCGCGCCCTCCCCGGGTCCCCGTGCGACGTCCTGCACACCAACACCCTCGAAGTGCTGCCGCCCCATCCGGCCGGCCTCTGGTCGCAGGGCGACCTGCTGGTCTGCATGCGGGAACTCGACGCCATCGCGGTGATCAGCCTCGCCGACGACCGGGTGGTCTGGTGGTGGGGGCCCGGCGAACTGTCGAGGCCGCACCAGCCCACCCTGCTCCCGGACGGCCGGATCCTGGTGTTCGACAACGGCGTGGAGAGACGGCGCTCGCGCCTGGTCGCGGTGGACCCGGCCACCGGCGGCATCGGGTGGAGCTGGACGGCCTCCCCGCCGGAGTCGTTCTTCTGCCCGCTCGCCGGCGGCGCCGAGCCGCTGCCGGACGGCGGCGTCCTGGTCACGAACTCCACCGCCGGCGCCGCCTTCGAGCTGACGGACGACGGACGGGTCGGCTGGGAGATGTCCCTGCCCGTCGAGGTGTACGGGGCCGAGCGCGGCCGGGTCTCCATCTACCGGATGTCGGCCGTGCCCGCCGGCATCCTCTCCCGGGAGGCGGCCGGACGTGCGCCGGCGGCGGCCGGGACGGGTGAGCGGGGGAAATCGTGAAGACCTTGATGATCATGAGGAGCCAGACCGGGGTCCCCGGCCGGTCCGGCGTGCCCGGCGGTCAGATCGGCATGATCCAGATCGCCCGGGCGCTGCCCTCCCTCGGAACCGAGGTGAGCCTGTTCGTCGGCGGGCCGCGGATGGCCTACTTCGCGGGCCTCGACGACCTCGATCCGCACTACCTGCGCTGGCCGACCTGGCTCGACACCGCCATCGCGGCCGCTCCGGGCGGGGTGCGCACGATCGGCCGGCGCCTGCGGCGGCGCCGGTGGCTGGCCGCGGTCACGGCGCTGCCGGAGTTCGCCGGCGCGGACGTGATCCACGTCCAGGGCCTCGAAGACGCCGAAGCGCTGCTCGACCGGGCCGACGGGCCGATCGTCGTCACCCACTGGGGACGGGTCGGCCGGTGGCTGCCCACCGGAACCGACGCGCGCGCGGACGAGCTGCTGGCCCGGCGCATCAGCCGGATCCGCGCCGGAGCCAGGATCGTGGCCATCGGCCAGGCGCAGGCCGAGGCGCTGACGGACGCGGGCCTGCCGCCTTCCGCCGTCATCCCGCCGGGCATCGATCTGGAGCACTTCGCCCCGGGCGACCGCGACCGCGCCCGCGGCACGCTGGGGCTGCCCTCCGACGCCAAGATCGTGCTCTATGTGGGGCGCCTCGCCGCCGACAAGAACGTCGAGACCGTGCTGTCGGCGTTCGCGGGCATCAGCGAGAAGGTCGAGAACAGCAGGCTGCTCGTCGTCGGCGACGGCCCCTTCCGGCAGGACCTGCAACGCGCCGCCGCGCGGCTCGGCATCGACGCGTCGGTGTCGTTCCACTCCTTCGTCCCCCACCAGCAGCTGCCCGCGTACTACCAGGCCGCCGACGTCACCGTCGTGCCGTCGAACCTGCTGGAGACGTTCTGCATGGTCGCCCTGGAGGCCATCGCCTGCGGCTGCCCCCTGATCGTCACCGACCAGGTGCCGGAGATCCTGAACGACTTCCCCGACGTCCCCTCCGTGTCCCCGTACGACGTCGCCGGCTTCCAGGAGCACATGGCCGCGGCCCTGCACGGTGAGCTGCGCCCGGCCGGCGACGCGCGCGTCGGCGAGTACGCCTGGAGCCGGATAGCCCGTCAGTACGCTGACCTCTACCAGACCGCCGACCGCCGCAGCAGCGGTGAGACCTCAAGCCGATAGGCACTCGCGAGGAGCCGACGAATGCACTCTGCCCTGAATGAAGGGACTCACCCCGACGTCGCGCGGGAGCGGTTGCGGCACGTCTACTGGATCGGCGGCGGCAGCGGAGCGGGAAAGTCCACCATCGCCCGGCGCATCGCGGACCGGTACGGGATGCACCTGTACGACACCGACGCGGTCATGCCCGACCACGCCCGGCGCCTGCCCGCGGAAGAGGCCCCCTACCTGCGCGAGTTCGCGGCCATGGACATGGACCAGCGGTGGGTGGCCAGGAGCCCGCGCGAGATGCTCGACACCTTCCACTGGTACCGGGGCGAGGGGTTCGGCCTGATCGTCGAGGACCTTCTCGCCCTTCCCGCCGACCGCCCGGTGCTGGCCGAGGGCTTCCGGCTGCTGCCCGACCTCGTCCGGCCCCTGCTCACCGAGATGAGCCACGCCGTGTGGCTGCTGCCCACCCCCGGGTTCCGCGAGGCGGTGTTCGAAGGCCGCGGCGGCCCGGCGTGGGGGTTCGTCGCCAAGACCGGCGATCCGCGCCACGCCCTGCGGAACCTGCTCCAGCGCGACGCCATGTTCACCGACCGGCTCGCCGAGCAGACCCGGGACCTGGACCTGAACGGGCTCAGAGTGGATCCCGAGGTCACCGAGGACGACCTCGTCCGGCGAGTCTCCGCGGCGTTCGGCCTTGAACAGTAGGCGGCCACGACGTGGCCGCCCCGGTCGGGGCCCCGGCGGCCGCGACCGCGGGGAGCGGCCTCCGGCGCCCCCGCACCAGTCAGGCGTGCCCGTCCAGCAGGCGTTCCAGGTAGACGCCGACGCCGTCCTGGACGTTGGCGAGCGTCACGTCCGTGGCCGCGGCCAGGACCTCCGCGTGCGCGTTGGCCACGGCGACCGACCGCCCGGCCCACCGCATCATCGGAACGTCGTTGGGCATGTCGCCGAACACCAGGACGTCGGCCGCCGGGACCTCCAGCTCACCGGCGACGACGGCGAGGGCGCTGCCCTTCGTCACCCCCCGCCGGCTCATCTCGACCAGGCCGAGGTATCCCTGCCGGGTCACCTCGACCAGATCACCGACGGTCGCGGCCACCAGCGCCACGAACGACTCCGGCTCGCGCCCGGGAGCGCGCGCCTGCAGCTTCACCACCGGCCCGCCGGTCAGGTCCGGCAGCACGGTCGGCGCGGGGCCGGCCGCGGCCCCGCGTTTCCGGGGCCAGCCGGGCTCGTGCAGAACCCGGCCGCCGCACTCCACGTGCGCGGCGAAGACCACCTCGGGCACCCGCTCGCGGAGCAGCGCGCACACCCGCCGGACGTGCGCGGGAGCCATCGGCCGGCAGGCGAGCACCCGCTCCCCCGCCGGGTCGTACACCACGCCGCCGTTGGCGCAGACCGCCAGGTACCGCGCGCCGAGCTGGGAGTAGACGTCTGCGAGCCGGTGCTGCGACCGTCCGGTCACCAGCACCACCCTGGCGCCGGCGCCCGCCGCCCGGCGCAGTGCGGCGGCGTTGCGGGCGCTGACGGCGCCCCCCTCCCCCAGCAGCGTGCCGTCGAGGTCGGTCGCGATCAGTCTCGGACGCGCGGCCGGGCGGACCGGAGGCGGGGGCGAAGGCGTCACGCCGCGACGATAGCCCCGGCCGCGGCACGCGGGACGACCCGGCGCGCGACGAGCGCAGGCGACCACCGGAGAACATCGTGACCGAGACGTTCGACCGCCCCCTGGAGCTCACCGGCGAAGCGTCCCTGAACCACGTGGTCCTCGGACCCGCCGGGTCGATCGGCGTCGAAGGACGGCTCGCGCAGGACGCGTGCTCCCGGGACGCTCTGCACGCCCTGGCCGCCGACCTCGGGCTGCCCGGCCTGCGGAGGGACCGCCTGGCGGACGATCTCGCCCGCGCCGCGGCGTCGTCCGACGCGGAGGCGGCGCGCTCGGCCGCCGCCGTACTGCACGCCTTCGGGATGCGCCTCGGAGCGCTGGTCGCGACACTGCGCGATCCGGCCACCGCCGAACGCCAGGGGAGCACGCCGCACCGCCGGGCCTTCCTCGCCCGGTGGACGGCCGTCGAGCGCGTGTGGCTCGCGGGCGGTCTGCTGGCGGGCGGGTGCGGACCGCTCGTCCTCGAGGGGGCGCGGGCGACGGCCGGTCTCGCACCACACCCGTGCCCCGTGGCCGTGTCGCCCCGGCCGGAGCTCGCCCCGCTCATCGGCGCGGCCCGGCACGTGCCCGCGGGCTCCGGCGCCGAGGCCGCGGTGGTGGCCGACCTCGGCCACACCCAGATCAGGACCGCGGTCGCCGAGCGGCACGACCGCACCCTGCGGCGCCTGCGCCATCTGCGCGCCGCGCCCGTGCCCCAGCGGCCCGGCGCCGACGCCGTCGAGGCCGCGGTCGGCGCCGCGCTGGCCGCGGCGGTCCGGGACGCCGCGGACCCGGCGTCGAAGCGGGTCCGGGTCGTCGTCAGCGTCGCCTCGTTCGTGCGGGACGGGCTGCCCGCCGACGACGGGCAGGGGATCTACGGGTGCCTCGCGGCGCGTGCTCCCGCGCTCCTGCGCGCGGTGCGCGACGCGGCCGGCGTCGGCGTCGACCTGCGGTTCCTGCACGACGGGACCGCCGCGGCCTCGGCCGGGGGCGGTCCGGGCGACGCCGCGATCACGGCGGGAACGTGGCTGGGCGTGGGCTTCGCGCCCTCGGGAGGGCCGCCGCCGCTCGCCGTGCCGCGGCACCGGTTGCCCATCGCCCGGGCGGACGAGGCCGTCCCGCCGCCGGGCGCGCTCAGCTGAGGACCGGAGGAATGGCCGACGAAGTGGAACACGGGGACCGCCGCGCCGCCACGGACGGGGATCCGGCAGGAGCCCCGGCCGGGACGTCCGCCGCGCCGGCCGGCGGCGCGTACCGTCCGACCCTCGTCATCGTGAGCGGACCTCCCGGCTCGGGCAAGACGACCATGGCGGGCCTGCTCGCCGGGGCGCTGCCGTGCCCCCTCGTGTCGCGCGACGCCATCAACGAGGGCATCTTCCACACCTTCGGTCACGACCTCGGCGTCGCCGCCAAGGACTCCGTCGCGCGCATGGCCTTCGACGCCTTCTTCCAGACGGTCGATCTGCTGCTGTCCTCGAAGGTGTCGGTCGTGGCCGAGGCGGCCTTCCAGCACCGGAGATGGCGCCTGGGGCTGGACTCGCTCAAGGCCGAAGCGGACATAAGGCTCGTGCACTGCGTCATCGATCCCGGGCTGGCGCGCCTTTCGCGTCCCGGGTGCTGTGGTTCGACGCGTTCATCGGCAACGTCGACCGCAGTTGGCGCAACCCCAACATGCTCGTGTGGCACGGCGACGTGTG